>DASTGK010000427.1:0-10762 GCA_035719085.1 Anaeromyxobacteraceae bacterium | reverse complement strand
GGGCGCCGCGCGGACGGACGCCGGCGCAGGCTGCGGCGCCGGCGCGGCGGGCGCGGGCTGGGGGGCAGCCTGGGCGGCGCCCGGCCCCTCGAGGACGATGCGCAGCCCACCGAGCGTGATCTGGTCGCCGAGCTCGAGCCGGCTCCGCGAGACCTTCTTCCCGTTGACCCAGGTCCCCTCGACGCTCCCCATGTCGATGATGGAGATGGCGCCCTCGGGCGAGACCTCGATCACCGAGTGGACGCGCGAGATGCGATCGTCGTCGAGCGACAGGTGCGCCGTCGCCAGCCGCCCGATCTTGATGATGTCGCGGGTGAACTGCTCGGTGCGCAGGAGCTCGGCCCCGCGGAACACCTTGAGCGTGATCGGCGTCGCCATCGTCCTAGAGCTCTCCCGACGCCTGCATCACCTTCTCGCGCCAGTCCTCGCGGATGCGGATCAGGTTCGAGTGCGAGACCTTGCGGCGCGCCTCGACGTACTCCCCGTCTGGGCGCTTCAGGTCGCCGTCGATGGTGTCGTCCTCGAAGTTGATCTCGGTCCGCTTCTCGTAGACCACCTTCGGCTTCTGCTCGGCCGTGTCCTCTGCGGACGGGACGAGCGGGATCGCGAGCAGCGTCAGCAACGCCAGGGTGCGCATGGTCGTGGACCTCGTAGTTCCCGGACTTTACCACCGCTTCGAGCCCCGAATGAAGCGCGGCTCAGGGCTTTCCGGGAGGTGGCTTGGAGGGCGCCGGGGGAGGTGTGGGTGTCGTCCCTTCACCAGGCGTCGGGGTGGCCGCCGGGGCGGCCGCGGCGGCATCGGCCGCCTTCTTGGCCGCCTCCTGCGCCGCCTTCTTCTCGGCCTCGAGCTGCATCTGGCGCGCCGCTTCGGCCGCCTGCCGCCCCTGCTCCACCTGCTCCTGGCACTCGCGCATCAGCCGCGGCGCCGGCGAGCCCTGCGGCAGCACCGGGCCGACCGCCTTCTCGTACTGGTCGAAGGCCACGAGCGCCCCGGCGCAGTCGCTCTTCTCCCTCATGAGGAGGATGCCGCGGGCCAGGTGGACCTCCGGGAGCTTGCCGGCGCCGAGCTGCTCGGCCGCGCCGTAGGCGGCGAGCGCCTCGTCCGCCTTGCCGAGGTGTCGCAGGGCGACGCCGCGCACCAGCTGCACCGGCGCGTTGGAGGCGTCGTCGGCCAGGATGCCGCCGGCCTGCTCGGCCGCCTCGGCCCAGCGCTCGTGCTTCACCGCCCCCTCGAGCAGCCCGGTGCGGGCCGGCAGGAAGCCGGGCCGGAGCTGGAGGGCCCGCCTCCACTGCGCCGCCGCGCCGGCCTCGTCGCCCTGGCGGGCCACCAGCTGGCCGGAGAGGAAGGCCACCTCGGCGTCGTCGGGTGCCACCTTCTGGGCGCGCAGCGCCACCAGCTTGCCGAGGTCGGCGTCGTTGCGGGCGAGCGCCACGCGGATCATCGTCTTGTAGGCCGTGGCGTTGGCCGGGTCGCGCAGCAGGGCCTCGCGCGAGAGGCGCCAGGCCTCGTCGAGCTGACCGGACTGGCGGTAGAGCGCCCCCAGCCGGGCGCGCGACGCGGCGTCCTCGGGGAAGTCGCGCGCGGCGTCGGCGTAGGCGGCCGCGGCGCCGCGGGCGTCCCCCTCGCGCTCGAGGAGCACGCCCAGGTTGACCGCGGCCTGGCGCAGCGGCTTCTGCTGGAGCGCCCGCTGGTACTCGGCGCGCGCCTCGTCGAGGCGCCCCTGCCGCTCCAGCGTGACGCCGAGGTTGTAGTGGGCCTCGGCGAGGTCGGCGTCCTCGAGGACGCCGCGCCAGCGCCGCTCCAGGATGGCCCAGTCGACGGCCTTGGCCTTGGCCTGCTCGTCGTGGGCGCGCACCGCCTCGTCGAAGCGGCGCTGGCCGCGGGCCGAGAGCGGCTCCTCGGCCTCGGCCGCCGGCTTGGAGGCCGCCGCCGGCTTGGGGGTGGGCGCGGGCGGCGCGCCGGCGCAGGCCGAGAGGGCCGCGAGGGCGAGCGCCGCGAGGAGGGCGGCAGGGGTCGGGCGCGTCACGGCAGCAGGTCCTCGTCGTCGCCCTTCTTCGGGCGGGGGAGCGGCTCCTCGGGCCGGGCCGGCCGGGCCACCGGCTCGGGGGCCGCCTTGGGCTGGCCGCGCTTCTGGCCGGGGAGCTTCAGGGAGGGCAGGCTCGACTCGGCCTTGCGCGCGGCGCCGGCGGCCCTCGGGGCGGCCGAGACCGGCTCGACGGCGGCGAGCAGCCCGTTGCCGGCCGGCTTGTCGGGCAGGTCGGCGACGGCGAGCGCCGGCAGCGCCTCCGGGCTCGGGCCCAGCTCCGGCTTCTTGGCCACCACCGAGGCGGTGGCGCGGTCGGCGCAGTCGTTCTTCACGCCGAGCTCGCGCGCCTTGGTGACGGCCAGCTCGAGCCCCTCGTCGGCCTTCTGCTGCAGCGGCTCGGCCTTCTCGGCGAGCTGCGCCTTGTACTCCTCGAGGTACTCCGGGTGCGCCTTGATCTCCTTGGGCACCGGGGCGTCGAGGAAGACGCGGGCGAACCGCTCGTAGAGCCGCCCGATCCGCTCCAGCGCGCAGACGGCCGGCTCGGCCACGCCGAGCTTCACCACCTGGCCGTACTGCTCCTCGAGCTTCTTCAGCTTGCCGCCGATGCGGTTGAGCTGCCAGGTGATGTCCTTCTGCGGCACGTCGAGGTCGAGCTTCTTGTACTCGGCGAAGCCCGGCTCGAGCTCGCGCAGCATCGCCTCGGCCACCACCGGCAGGCCGCGGTCCTTGGCCTGGTCCTTGTTCTTGCGCCAGTGGTCGAGCCCGACGTCGTAGGCGTGGCGCGCCCCGTTGGCGTCGCCGCCCTTCTCCAGCAGCTTGGCGATGCGCAGCTGGGCGGCGAGCCAGTCGTCGCCCGGCTTGGCGTAGCGCCCCTGGTAGTCGCGCAGGCGGGCCAGCTCCTTGGCCGGCTGCCCCTGGCGCGCCGCCAGGTCGGCGAGCGACAGCGAGAGGCGCGCCGCGTCGGCGCCGTCCGGCCAGGTCTCGAGGTAGGCCTGGCTGGCCGCCTCGGCGCGGGCCCAGTCGCGCAGGCCGGCGCGGAAGACGGCGGCGTTGATGATGGCGTCGTTGGCCTTCTTCTCGTCGTAGGCCGCGGCCGGCGCGGGGGCGGCCGCCGGCTCCTCCGCCTTCTTGGCGCCCGGGCGGGCCGGCTTGGCGGCCACCTTGGCCGCCTTCGCCTCGGCCGGCGCGCCGCGGCCGCGCCGCCACTCGCGGAAGTAGCGCTCGTAGGCGTCGGCGGCCCGGTCGAAGTCGGCGATGGCCTCGTACCCCTCGGCGTTGTCGTAGAGGCAGCGCGGCGCCAGGGCGTCGCCCGGGTACTTCTGCAGGAGCAGGTCGCGCACCTCCATCGCCTTGTCGACGCGGTGGGCGCGGGCGTAGTCGACCGAGGCGTTGAAGAGGGCGCTGGCGGCGAGGCGGGTCGCGGGCCAGTCGCGCACGAAGGCGAGGTAGCTCTCGGCGGCGGCCTCCCAGTCCTTGGCCTTCTCCTGCTCCTCGATGATCTTGAAGGAGCTCTCCTCGATCACCTTGGGCAGGTCGACCTTGAGCTTGGCGTGGGCCTGCACCAGCGGGGCGTTGGCGTAGAAGCGCTTGGCCCAGCCGTTCAGGTTCCGCCAGTCGCCGAGCTCGTTGTAGGCGTCGAGCACCAGGTTGGTGGCGTACTCGGCCTCGTCGCCCTCGGGGTGGTCGAGCGCCACCCGGGTGAAGAGGTCGATGGCCTCGGCGTAGGTGTAGTGGTCGTAGTAGACCTTGGCGGCGCGGAAGGCGGCCTTGGAGGCGAGCTTGCCGTCCGGGGCCCAGCGCACGTACCGCTCGTAGGCCTTCACCAGGAGCTCGCGGCGCGGCGCGAAGGGCACGCGCTTCTTCTGGCCGGTCTGCGCCGGGATGGGCGGCAGCGCCTTGCAGGCCTCCTCGTGGGCGTAGAGCGCCCCCTCGAGCGCGTCGTTGAACCACTTGCCGGCCTTGCGCGAGGCCTCGCCGGCGCGCACCTGCGCCGACTGCCCCTCGAGCGCCGCCACGTCGAGCGCCACCACCCGGTCGTACTCGTCGGCGGCGTCGGCGAACTTGCCGAGGGCGTAGAGCAGCTCGGCGTGGAAGAAGCGCATCTCGTAGGCCGACGGGCTCTGCCCGAAGACCTCGAGGTAGTCGGTGTAGACGCCCGTGGCGAAGCCGGCCACGGCCGCGTCGTCGGTCTTCTTCCACTCGTTGTGGTAGCGGAGCGCCAGCGTGCGCAGCGTGTTCTCGGCCGTGGAGCGGGCCTCGGCGGTGGCCTTGGCGTTCTTCGGGTCCTTGCCGGCCGGCGAGGCCTCGAAGTCCTCCAGGATCTTCACGAAGACGTGGGCCTGCTGCACCGCCAGGTCCTTCTTCCCCATGCGGCCGGCCATGGTCACGATGCGCGACTGGGCGAAGGGCGCGTCGGGGGAGAGCGGCTTCTCCTTGATGAGCCGGTGGTAGAGGAGGATGGCGTCGCGGTCCCGGCCGTCGGTCCAGTAGAGGTCGGCCAGGGTCTTCAGCATCTCCCAGGAGCCCTCCTCGCCGCCGACGCGCCGGAAGTCCTCGAAGGCCGCCTCGGCGCTCCCCACGTGCGGCCAGGTGCGGACGTAGTCCTTGCGCGCCTCCTTGACGAGGGCCAGCTTGCGGTCGGCCGGGATGGTGGAGGTGGGCAGCTCGCCGAAGTAGACGACGGCGCGGAAGAGGTCGAGGGCGTCGGCGAAGGCGCCGAGGTTGAACTGGACCCAGCCCTGCTTGTAGAGCGCGTACCCGTAGACCGAGCTCTCCTGGTAGGCGGCGGCGTTCTTGTAGGCCTCGAGCGCCCGCTTCAGGTTGGGGTTGCGCTCCGACTTGTTGGCCTTGTCGAAGTAGAACTCGCCGAAGGCCATCCAGGCGTCGGGCACGTAGGGCGACTCGGGGAACTTCTGGATGAGCGCCCGGTAGGCCTTCATGGCCTCGGCGTCGGTCCGGTCGCGCTGCAGCAGGTTGCGCGCCAGGAAGAAGAGCACCTCGTCGAGCCGCTCGTACTTCGGGTACTTGACGATGATGGCCTTGTAGAGCGCCACCGCCTGCTTCTGCAGGTCGCGGAAGCGCCCCTCGGCGTCGGCCTTCTCGGCCTGGAGGCGGGGCAGCCGGCGGTCGCCCTTGGGCAGCTCGAGGAGCTGGCCGTCCTTGCGGTTGGCCTCGAAGAAGAAGAACTGCGACTCCTCCCAGAGCAGCTCGGCCAGCCGGAAGTAGTAGCTCGGCGTGTCCTTGTCGGCGCCGCTGGAGAGCTTGATGAGCTTCTGGAGGCTGGCGATCTCCTCGCGCCGCTTGTCGGAGAGCTTCACCTCGATGCCGGCGCGGAACTGCTCGAACGGGAGCGCCGGCCCGGCCGGCCCGGCGGCCGGCTTCTTGGCCGCCTCGAGCGAGCCCTCGAGCGCGGCGTCGGGGCCGACCGAGCGCTTCTGGCCGAGGGCGGCGGGCGGGGCGCCGCGGGCCTCGGCGGCACGGGCGGGGCCGGCGGCGGTCGCCAGCAGGGCGACGGCCGCGGCGGCGAGGGCAGCGGATCGGTTCACGGGTCTCTCCGGCCAGGGGCGGCTACCGGGCCGAGGACCGGGGCGGACGGTCCTTGCAACCCTTGGTGAGCGTGTAGGAGTAGGTCCCCAGCTCGTCGCGCCAGAACTCGCCCTCGTAGGGCCAGTAGAGGTGCTCGTCGGACACGGCGTGGGTCCAGCGCAGGTCCTTCACCACCTCGACCTGGCTGCCGGCCGCCAGCGACCCCTCGAGCGCCTCGCGCTCCTGGCGCGAGACCTCGATGGAGATGCGCAGCGCCTGGGCCAGCATGGCGCGGAGCTGGTCGCGCTCGTACTCGAGCTTGCCGCGGGCCCGCAGCCCGGCCTCGGTGACGAGCGCCGCCTTCTCCTTGGCGAGCCGCTCCTGCAGCGCCTTGCCGAGCGGCGAGGCGCGGAAGGCGGCGTCGCGGCGCCCCAGCCCCCGGTCCACCTCGGCGTCGATCTCCGCGGCCGTCTCGCCGAGCCGCTTGATGGTCTGGTCGGTCTCGGCCAGCTTCTTCACCCGCGGGCTGGCGGAGAGCTCGAGGAACGAGGAGGCGGCGGCCGGCTTCGAGGTGATGGCCACGAGCTCGTCGTAGACCGCCTCGTAGCGCCGGCTGAACTCAGACAGCACCAGCCGCGCCTCCGGGTACCGGCAGTTCTCGTAGTAGACGATGGCCTTCAGCACCCAGGACTCCGGGTAGTACTCGTCCTGGAAGTAGGCCGACTGGAGCGTCAGCAGGTTGCCGAGCGCCTTCTCGTGCTCGCCGACCCGGTAGTGGGCGTAGGAGGCCTCCCACAGCCCCTCCAGCCACTGGGCGCCGCCCCACGGCATCTTGCCGTAGTAGAAGACGGCGTAGCGGTTCTGCTTGTTCTGGTAGTGGATGCGCGCCAGCTGCAGGAAGGCCAGCTCGCGCAGCTCGGGATCGCCCGTGCGCCCCTTCTTCGGGTTGGTGAGCCGGACGACCTCCTTGAACTTCTCGGTCGCCGCCTGCTCCTCCTTGAGCGCGTAGAGCGCCAGGCCGTCGGTGAACTGGGCGCGGGCGTAGACGTCGCCGGCGTCCTCGACCGGGGCCTCGCCGGTGGAGCTGACCGCGGCCCCGGCGCCCGCCTCGCGGCGCACCAGGCCGGCCAGCCGCCGCGCCTCGCGCCAGGCCGCCGTCGCCTCCTCGGCCCGGCCGGCCTCCTCGAGGGCGCGCCCGCGCTCGAACTCGTACTTGGCGAGCAGGAAGTGGAAGCGATCCTGGTAGGCGGGCGGCACGCCGTCGCGGGCGTGGCGCGCCACGCGGGAGAGGATGGGCTGCTCGTTGCCGAGCCGCTTCCCCACGTAGAAGAGCCACTCCAGGGCGCTGTGGAAGTACTTGGTGCGCGACGGGCCGCGCTCCAGGATCTCGTCGAGGTAGGTGAGCGCCGAGTAGTGGAGCCCCTGGAGCGCCAGCGCCTTGACGAGCAGGTAGCGCGCCTCGTCGTGGCCGTCGGCCAGCCCCGGCTCGCGCAGCACCGCGTCGAGCGCGGCGGCCGCCTCCTCGTGCTTCTTCTGGTCGAGGAGCTTCTTGGCCGCGTCGAGGCGCGGCCTCACGTCGCTCTTGCCGCCGAGATCGAGCGGCGTGAGCTCGAGGCCGGGCTTCTGCTCGCGCGGCTTCGCCTTCTCGGGCGCCGGCGCCGGCTTGGCCGGGGCCTTCTTCGGCTCCTCCTTCTTCTTGGGCGGCGGCTCCGGCGCGGTGAGGTCGAGGCCGAGCTGGGCCGAGGCCGGCGCGGGCAGCGCCACGGCCAGCGAGAGGACGAGCCCGGCGAGGGCGGTGCGGCTCATGGCGCCCCCTGCGTCCCGGCGCGGTTCCGGAACGGGAAGAAGACCGACAGCCCGAGCTCGGTGAAGAGCTGGTTCTGCACGTCGCGGCGGGCCCGCCCGTTCTCCTGCCAGTTGGGCACGTCGACCGCGTAGACGTAGTCCTTCAGCTCCCAGCGCAGCGCCAGCGCCTCGGAGAGGAAGAGGCGCACCCCCAGGCCGACGTGGCCGCCGAAGGCGTTCTTGGTGGCGGGCTTCCCGCCGGCGGCGGCGAGCGCGCTGGCGTCGGCCGAGGCGAGCACCTCGTCGTGGACCACGAGGTCGGGGCCGGCGAGGAGCGAGAGGTCGAAGTGGGCCACCTTCTCGGCGAAGACGTTGAGCTTGCCGTAGACCGGCGACCAGGCGAGCTCCAGGCCGCCGATCATCCTCACCCGGCCCGGCACCTGGTAGAGCTCGGCCTGCGACGCCGGGTGGCAGCCCTGGTTGGCGGGGCAGACCACGGCCGACCCGGTGCGCTGGGCGGCGCCGGTCGAGACCTCGCCCGAGACCGCCAGGAACTCGCTGAAGTGCCAGGTGGCCTTCAGGCCGCCGAAGTACTTCGTGTAGAAGGCGTCCTCGAGCGAGAGCGCGCCGAGCGGCGTCAGCTCCAGCCGCCCGGCCTTCTGGTAGAGCTGCCCCGAGACCGGGCGGATCTTCCCCTCGAAGGCGTCGGCCTTGTTGCCGGCGCGGGCGGCGCCCGGGGCGGCGGCGGCGGCGAGGACCAGGGCCGCGGCGAGGCTTCGCGTCGTGGTGGCCGGGCTCATTGCGGGTAGACGTACTCGAAGGTGGTCGGCAGGAAGAAGCTCACGCCGACGTTGGCGACGAAGACGCTCTGGATGGTGGCCGGCACCGAGAGGACGGGCTGGTCCGGGTAGAAGGTGGCCATCAGGCCGACCTCGAAGGCCATCCACTCGTACGGGTAGAAGCGGACGCCGCCGCCCACCTCGGCCGCGGGGTGCGGCCCCTCGTTGCGCGGCGAGGCGCTGGTGGCGGTCCAGACGGCGCCGAAGCCCGCCGCCAGGTAGAGGTCGAAGTGGACGATGGCGTCGGCCAGGAAGGAGGCCTTGCCGTAGACCGGCGACCAGACGCCGTCGAGCATCGCCTCGGAGTAGAGCTGCGAGGTGAGGAGCTGGCTGTTGAAGGCCAGCTTGCCGACGCGGACGTTGTCGGTGCGCAGCGGCGTGAAGTAGCTGTACCGCGCCGCCAGCGCGAAGCTGTCCTGCAGGCTGTAGGCGAGCCGCAGGCCGCCGCCCAGCTTCTGGTAGAAGGCGTCGTTCACCGAGAGCGCCAGGAGCGGCGCCAGCTCGAAGCGGCCGCGCTTCATGAAGCCCTTGCGCTGGACCGCCTTGACGCGGTCGCCGAGCGCCACGTCGTGCTCGCCGAAGATGGCGCCGGACTTGGGCGCCTCCTTCTCGGCCTTCTCGGCGGGCGGGCGAGCCGGCTCGGGCTCGAGCGGGAGCGGCACCTCGCCCGGCTTCTCCTCCGGCTTGGGTGGCGCGGACAGATCGAGGCCCGGCTCCTCCTGCGCCGCGACGAGCGCGGGCGCAGCGAGCACCAGGGCCAACCAGGGGATGAGGAGTCGGCGTCGCATTCGTACTCGGATCAAGGGACGCGGGCATCGTAACCAAAGGCAGATCGGGCGGCAATGGAGCCGTGCGGCACACATCGCACACTTCGTCACACGTCCCGCGGCGGCGCCTTGCTGCCCTCGCGCGCCCCGTGCTAACGATCGCGTGTCCCATGCGCATGGTCCGCTCCGCTCCGGTCGTCGCGCTCGTCGCGCTCCTCGTGGCCGCCTGCCAGTCGCCCGACGTGGGCCAGCGGTGCCGGCTGCCCTCCACGGCCAACGCGCCGCCGGGCCCGACGCCCGACTCCGCGGCCGGCGACTTCCTCGAGTTCGGCAACGCCGGCTGCGACAACCTCGTCTGCATCGTCTCGCCGACGACGCCCGGCTCCCGCTACAACGCCTGCTCCGGCAGCGGCGCCGACGCCCAGTGCGGCTACTGCTCGAAGCCCTGCGTCTCCGACCAGGACTGCTTCAAGTCGGAGACCGGCCTCGTCTGCCGGCAGATGGTGCTCGACCCGGCCTTCATCGCCGGCCTGGACGAGGCGACGCGGACCAAGTACCTCGCCGACATCCAGTTCTCGAGCTACTGCGCCGTCCCCCGATGAGCGGGCCGGCCCGCGCCGCCCTCCTCCTCCTGGCCGCGGCCTCCGCCGGCGGCTGCGCCTCGTCGGGCCGCCAGGAGCCGCCCCCGCGCCCCGCGCCGCGCGTCGTCGTCGAGACGCCCGAGGGGGCCCGCCACGCCGTCGCGGTGGAGCTGGCCCGCACCGACCCCGAGCGCGAGCGCGGCCTCATGTTCCGGCGCGAGCTCGCCGAGGAGGCCGGCATGCTCTTCCTCTTCGAGGCGAGCGACCGGCACGCCTTCTGGATGAAGAACACGCTCATCCCGCTCGACATGCTCTTCATCGACGAGGGCGGGCGCGTGGCGGGGATCGTGGCCGAGGCCGAGCCGCTCACGCTGACGCCGCGCGATCCGGGCGTCGAGAGCCGCTACGTCCTCGAGGTGCGCGGCGGCTGGGCGGCGCGCCACGGCGTGCGGCCCGGGGCGCGCGTCCGCTTCGAGAACGTCCCGCTGCCCTGACGCCCGGCGCGGCGGCGCCGCCCCCTACTTCTGCGAGTGCTCGAGCAGCTTGTGGGCGACGTGCGCCCCGAGGCTCTGCTCCATGAGCTGCTCCACCACCCGCTCGAACTCGATCCGCTCGAGCTCGTCGGTCCAGACGAAGCGGATGCCCATGCCCGGCTCGTCGCCGGTGGCGGTGGCGTGGACCACGTCGCCGTTCAGCTCGAAGGGCGCCGGCCGGCCCGGCACCGCGAGGCGGAAGAGGAAGCGCGTGCCGACCGGGAGCGTCTTGCGCGTCTTGATGAAGGTGCCGCCCTTGGAGATGTTCTTGGTGTAGTCGGCGAAGAAGCTGTTGAGCTTCTTGTAGTCGACCTTGAGCTCGATGGGCGCGCGGGCGTGCTCGCGGTTCTCCGGCATGGCGGCGCCAATGTAACGCGCGGCCGGGCCCGGCGATAGGATGGCCGGCGACGCCCCACCGGGAGCCCCGTGGTCCGCCCCAGCCTCGCCCTCGCCCGCTCGCTCCTCCTCCGCCCCGCGGCCCTCGCCGCCGCCCTCGCGCTCGCGGCGCTGGGGCTGGCCGGCGGGCTCGTCCCGCTCCTCGACGTCCCGGGGTACGAGCTCGGGCTCCTCGGGGGCCTCGCCGGCCTGGCGCTCGCCGGGATTCCCGGCCCGATTCGGGCGGAGGATGCAGCGGCGGTCGCCCCATCCCGTCCGGCTCCCGCGGCGCGCCCCCGCTCGCCGCTGATGAAGACGACGCTCTCCAAC
>DASTGK010000426.1:0-15468 GCA_035719085.1 Anaeromyxobacteraceae bacterium | reverse complement strand
GCCTGGTGGTTGGCGTTCTTGAGGTCGTGGATGAGCTGCGCCAGGTCCTCGATGGAGTAGATGTCGTGGTGCGGCGGGGGCGAGATGAGCCCCACGCCCGGCGTGGCGTGCCGCACCTTGGCGATCCAGGGGTAGACCTTGGAGCCGGGCAGCTGGCCGCCCTCGCCCGGCTTGGCCCCCTGGGCCATCTTGATCTGCAGCTCCTTGGCGTTCACCAGGTACTGGCTGGTGACGCCGAAGCGGCCCGAGGCCACCTGCTTGATGGCCGAGTTCTTCGAGTCGCCGTCGGCCCCCTTCTGGTAGCGCGCCGGGTCCTCGCCGCCCTCGCCGGTGTTCGACTTGCCGCCGATCCGGTTCATGGCGACGGCCAGCGCCTCGTGCGCCTCCTTGGAGATGGAGCCGTAGCTCATGGCGCCGGTCTTGAAGCGGCGCATGATGGCCTCGACCGGCTCGACCTCGTCGATGGGCACCGGGCGCGCCGCCGGCTTCAGGTCCATCAGGCCGCGCAGGGTGCACAGGTTCTTCGACTGGTTGTCGACGAGCGCCGTGTAGTCCTTGAAGGCCTTGTAGTCGTTGGTGCGGGTGGCCCACTGCAGCCGGTGCACCGTCTCCGGGTTGAAGAGGTGGTGCTCGCCGCCCTGGCGGAACTGGTACTGGCCGCCGGCCGGCAGGCTGCGGTGGACGATGGGGCGCTTGGGCGGGAAGCCGCGCTCGTGGCGCAGCCGCGCCTCCTTGGCCACCACGTCGATGCCGGCGCCGCCGATGCGGGTGGCCGTCCAGGTGAAGTACTCGTCGATGAAGTCCTGGTTCAGGCCGACGGCCTCGAAGACCTGGGCGCCGTGGTAGCTCTGGATGGTGGAGATCCCCATCTTGGAGATCACCTTGACGATCCCCTTGGCCACCGCCTTGGCGTACTTCTTCTCGGCCTCGTAGGCCGGCCCCGGGATCATCCCCAGCTTCACCTGGTCGTGGATGGTCTCGAAGGCCAGGTAGGGGTTCACGGCGCTGGCGCCGTAGCCGGTGAGGAGCGCGAAGTGGTGCACCTCGCGCGGCTCGCCCGACTCGAGCACCAGGCCGCAGCGGGTGCGGGTGCCCTCGCGGATGAGGTGGTGCTGCACCGCCGAGACGGCGAGCAGCGACGGGATGGGGGCGTCCTCGGCGTCGTGGCCGCGGTCCGAGAGGATGATGACGTTGTAGCCCTCGGCCAGGCACTCCGAGACGCGCCAGCGCAGGTCCTCGAGCGCCTTTCGCAGCCCGGCCCCGCCGGCCGACGCCTTGAAGAGCGTCGGCAGGGTGATGGCCTTCAGCCCCTTGGCGGCCGGCCCGCCGTCGAGGGCCCGGATCTTCTCCAGCTCCTCGTTGCGGATCACCGGCGAGGGGAGCGCCAGCTGGCGCGCCGACTCCGGCGCCGCCTCGAGGAGGTTGCCCTCCGGGCCGACGGCGGTCTCCACCGCCATGATGATCTCCTCGCGGATGGCGTCCACCGGCGGGTTGGTCACCTGGGCGAAGAGCTGCTTGAAGTAGCCGAAGAGGAGCTGCGGCTTCTCGGAGAGGACCGCCAGCGGGGTGTCGGTGCCCATGGAGCCGATGGGCTCGGTCCCGTCGGTGGCCATCGGCGAGATGAGCAGCTTCACGTCCTCGGACGTGTAGCCGAAGACCTCCTGCCGCCGGAGCACGGTCTCGTGGTCGGGCTCGATGACGCGGCCCGGCTTGGGGAGCTGGTCCAGCCGGACCATGTGCTCCTCGAGCCAGCGGGCGTACGGCTCGGCCCCGGCGATGCGCGCCTTGAGCTCGTCGTCGGCGACGATGCGCTTCTCGGCCGTGTCGACGAGGAAGACGCGGCCGGGCTGGAGCCGCCCCTTCTTGACGATGCGGTCGGCCGGGATGTCGAGGACGCCCACCTCCGACGCCATCACCACCATGCCGTCCTTGGTGACGTAGTAGCGGCTGGGGCGCAGGCCGTTGCGGTCGAGCACGGCGCCGATGCGGACGCCGTCGGTGAAGGCGATGGAGGCCGGGCCGTCCCAGGGCTCCATGAGGCAGGAGTGGAACTCGTAGAAGGCCTTCTTCTCCGCGCTCATCGTCTCGTGCCGGCTCCACGGCTCCGGCACCATCATCATCATGGCGTGCGGCAGCTCGCGCCCGGCCAGCGTCAGCAGCTCGAGCACGTTGTCGAACATGGCCGAGTCGGAGCCGTCGGTGTCGACCACCGTCAGGATCTTCTGCAGGTCGTCGCCGAAGAGCCGCGACTTCATCATCGACTGGCGCGCGTGCATCCAGTTGATGTTGCCGCGCAGCGTGTTGATCTCGCCGTTGTGCGAGATGTAGCGGTAGGGGTGGGCGCGCGACCAGGAGGGGAAGGTGTTGGTCGAGAAGCGCGAGTGGACCATGCCGAGCGCCGAGACGACGCCCTGGTCCCGCAGGTCGGGGTAGTACTCGCGCAGCTGCGGCGCGTTGAGCATCCCCTTGTAGACGATCGTCTTGAAGGAGAGGCTCGGCACGTAGAAGTGGGTGCGCCCCGGGATGGCGGAGCGGGAGACCTTCTTCTCCACCAGGCGGCGGACGACGTAGAGCTTGCGCTCGAAGGCCGCGTCGTCGGCCAGCCCCTCGCCGCGCCCCACGAAGATCTGCCGGACCACCGGCTGCGAGGCCTGGGCCGACGGGCCGAGCGTGGCGTCGTCGGTGGGGACGTCGCGCCAGCCGAGGACGAACTGCCCCTCCTCGCGCACCGTCTCCTCGAAGAGCCGCTCGCAGGCGGCGCGCCCCTCGGCCGAGGGGGGCAGGAAGACCATGCCGACGCCGTAGTGGCCGGCGCCGGGCAGGGCGAAGCCGAGCTGGCCGCAGCGCTCGCGCAGGAAGGCGTGCGGGATCTGCAGGAGGATGCCGGCGCCGTCGCCGGTGTTCTTCTCGGCGCCGACGGCGCCGCGGTGCTCCAGGTTGACGAGGACGGTGAGCGCCTTCTCGACGATGTCGTGCGAGGCGCGCCCCTGGATGTCCACCACGAACCCGAAGCCGCAGGCGTCCTTCTCGTTCTGCGGATCGTACAGCCCCTGCTTCGACGGATAGCCGGTCTCGGTCATCGCTTCCTTCACCTTCGGGGAATGACGCCCGACACGCCCGGCGGCAGCCGCCGGGACGCTCGCCTGAGCCGCATGTCGGGGGAAACGCTCAGTTCCGCGGTTCTTCGACGAACCGCGGAGTTTGACCCATCGGAGGAAAGTGCGTCAAGGGGTCCAGCCCTCGGGGTTTTTTCATCTTCCGCGCGCTCCGCGCGAGGGCGTCGCCTGGCGGTGTAGGGCGCTGGCGCACCCGGCGCCGCCGCCTCCCGATCGCGGGCTCGCGCCGCGCCCGCCACCAGAATGTTGCGGGTGCGGCCTCCGTTCCCCTTCCGGAGCGACTGCCCATGTGCCATCTTCCGCGCCCCGACGGCCCTGGGTGTCCGGCGGATCCCGGCGGGCGCATCAATTGCGCCACCCGAATGCAAACGGGCTTTTCCTGCGTGGTTCCGGCAGTCGAGCGCCGCCGGCGCCGCCAGGAAGTTCCGGATCACTCGGCTTTTTGGCGCCGCCCGCGGGGCACATGGCTTGCTCACGGAGCAGGCACGGAGGTCATCTTGAGCTCAGTCCCTACTGCCGCCACCGCCGCGGACGCCGCCAGCGGCACCGCCGCGGATCGCGAGGCGCGCCTCACCGCGCTGCTCGTCGTCGGCGCCATGGTCGTCGGCGCCGTCCTGCAGATCGTGGTGCCGCCCGGCCCGCTGACGCTGGTGGCCGCCACCGGCGTCGCCAGCCTGGCGGTGCTGGGCCTGTCGTTCGTGGTGCCGGGCCGCCTGCGCACCACGCTGGCCGGCTTCCGCTTCACCTCGACGCTGCTCATCGCGCTCGCGGTCTTCGCCATCATCGGCACGCTGGTGCTGCAGGGGAAGCCGCACGCGCTCTACCGTGAGCGCTACGGCGTCTTCGGCCCGCTCATCGTCGCGCTGCGCTTCGACGACATCTTCCACGGCCTGCCCTTCGCCGGCCTGACCGCCCTCTTCGGCGCGGCCATCCTGTCGTCGGCGTCGCTGCGCTGGCCGGTCTCCTGGCGCCGGGCCGGCTTCTTCGTGGCCCACGTCGGCCTGCTCGTCTCGGGCGCCGGCGCGGCCGCCTCGTCGGTCCTCTCGGTGCGCGGCCGCATCGACCTCTTCGCCGGCGGCGACGTGGCCACGCAGGTGCGCGTCACCAAGGGCGCCGAGGAGGGGCAGCTCGTCGCCCTGCCCTTCGAGCTCAAGCTCGATCAGTTCGACCTCGTCAACTACGAGCCGGAGTTCCGCGTCGGCTACTACGAGAAGGTGCGGGTGGTGCGCGACGGCGTGCCGCTCGAGGACTACCGGCTCAAGACCAGCTTCGACCCGGACACCGCCAAGCACCGGCTGCCGGGCGGCGACTCCTACCGGCTGAAGGCGGTCTACCCGGACTTCGTCACCACCACCAAGGTGGTCGAGGGGCCGAACGGCCAGCCGGCGCTGCAGGCCGCGCTCGGCGGCGTCACCCGCTGGCTCGCCGACGGCGAGCAGCTCGCCAGCGCCGACGGCCAGGTGGCCGTGGTCTTCGGCTGGGAGCGCCCGCTCGCCCCGGCGGGCGCCGCCACCGCGGTGCTCGTCTCCGGCAAGGAGCGCACGGTGATCGTGCAGCGCGCCGACGGCGCCGTGGCGCAGCCGCTCGGCGGCTCGGCCGCGCTGCTCGGCGGCTTCGTCAAGGTGGGGCCGCTCGTCCCGAGCGCGGTGCGCACCGTCGACTACGCCACCCGGTCGAGCGAGTGGAAGAACCCGGCCGCCATCGTCGAGACCCACGTCGGCGGCCAGGTGAAGGAGCAGCTCGTCACCGTGGCGCAGCCCCGCGGCGTCTTCCTCGACGGCGACCGGAGCGCCCTCGTCTTCGAGAAGCGCGAGAAGGAGGTGAAGGCCTACCTCTCGCACGTCACCGCCCGGAAGGGCGACCAGGTGGAGCGGGCCGTCGTCTCGGTGAACGACCCGTTCACCTTCGCCGGCTGGACCCTCTACCAGGTGAACTACAACCCGCAGGACCCGACCTACTCCGGCCTGGAGGCGGTGCGCGATCCGGGCGTGGCCTGGGTCTTCGTCGGCTTCGCCCTCATCTGCCTGGGCGTCGCCTACATGTTCTACGTCGAGCCTCGGCTGCGCGGCGGCGGCATCGAGCGCCCCGGCACCCGCGCCTGATCCCAGAGGAGAGCCCGATGCTCCAGTACGTCCTCGCCGAGCACCCCTTCTTCGCCTTCACCAGCCTCCTCTACGCCGCCTCCATGGCGGCCTACGCCGCCGCCTGGCGCTCCACCAAGGCCTTCGTCGGCCAGGTGGGCACCGCCCTCATGATGGCGGCCGTGGTCCTCAACGCCGCGGTCATCGCCGGCCGCTACCTGGAGGCCGGCCGCGCCCCGCTGAAGTCGCTCTTCGAGTCGCTCGTCTTCTTCGCCTTCAACATGGGGCTGCTCTACGTGGTGCTGGAGCGGCTCTACAAGACGCGCGTCTTCGGCCTGCCGGCGGCCTTCCTCAGCTTCGGCGCCATGGCCTACGCCCTGCTCAAGTGGGACGCCGAGATCGTCAAGCTGCCCCCGGCGCTCCAGTCGGCCTGGTTCGTACCGCACGTCATGGTCTACTTCGTCGGCTACGCGGCGCTCGCCTTCGCCACCGGCGTGGCGGTGGTGCAGCTGCTCGCCTCGCGCGTCCCGTGGGTGCAGCGGCTCACCACGCTGAAGCTCGGCTCGGTGCTCTCCGGCCAGCCGCTCGACCTCGACAAGATCGCCTACGACGTCGTCCGCTTCGGCTTCATCCTGCTCACGCTCGGCCTGCTCGTGGGCTCGGTCTGGGCCAAGAGCGCCTGGGGCGACTTCTGGGTGTGGGACCCGAAGGAGAACTGGTCGCTCGTGACCTGGCTCGTCTACGGGGCCTACCTGCACCTGCGCAAGGTGCGCGGCTGGCGCGGCGACAAGGCGGCCTGGCTCGCCGTCGCCGGCTTCGCCGTCATCATGTTCACCTACCTCGGCATGGGGCTGCTGCCCACGTCCGAGGAGAGCAACCACGTCTACTCGGGGTAGGGGTTGGGCTAGCTGAGCGCCGCCTCGGGCGACGGGCGGCGGCGGCCGGTCTGGCCGGCCTTGTACTCCTTCAGCCGGTACTGGATCTTGCGCACCGAGACGCCGAGGATCTCGGCGGCGCGCGCCGTCGAGCCGCTCACCTGGTCGAGCGTGCGCAGGATGGCCTCGCGCTCGATCTCGAAGAGGGTGGCGCCGGGGATGAGGGCGCTGCCGCCCGCCTCCTCGGCCCGCACGCCCTGGAGCACCGGCGGCAGGTCGGCCGCGGCGATCTCCACGCCGTCGCACCGCTCCGCCGCGTCGCGCACCACCGCCTCGAGCTCGCGCAGGTTGCCCGGCCAGTCGTAAGCGAAGAGCGAGGAGAGGACGCCCGGCGTCACGCCGCGCACCGTCCGCCCGGGCCGGGGCTGGTGGTGGTCGAGGAAGTGCGACACCAGCGCCGGGATGTCGGCCTTGCGGGCCCGCAGCGCCGGCAGCGCCACCGCCACCACGTTGAGCCGGTAGTAGAGGTCGTCGCGGAAGCGGCCGGACCGGACCTCCTCGGCCAGCTCGCGCTGCGAGCCGGCCACCACCCGGACGTCGACCGCGATCGGCTCGCGCCCGCCGACCCGCTCCAGCACCCCCTCCTGCAGCACGCGCAGGAGCTTCACCTGCACCGAGGGCGGCAGCCGGCCCACCTCGTGGAGGTAGAGGGTGCCGCCGTTGGCCTGCTCGAAGGCCCCGATGCGCCGGGCGCCGGCCTCCTCGAAGGCCCCCTGCTCGTGGCCGAAGAGCTCGCTGTCGACGAGCGCCTCGCCCAGCGCGGCGCAGTTGACCCGCAGGAAGGGGCGCTCGCGCCGCGGGGAGAGCTCGTGGAGCACCTGGGCCAGGTGCTCCTTGCCGGTGCCGGCCTCGCCGTGGACGAGCACGGTGGCCTTGGTGGGGGCGACGCGCCGCACCAGCTCGAAGACCGAGAGCAGGTCGGGCGAGCTGCCGACCATGGCCAGCCGGCCCCGGATCCGGTCGCGCAGCCGGTCGCCGTCGAGCCGGAGCCGGCGGGTGTCGGCCGCCTTCTGCAGCACCACGGCGGCGTGGGACGGCTCGAGCGGCCGGACCAGGAAGGACTCGGCCCCGGCGCGCAGGGCGGCCACCGCGGCGTCCATCCGGTCGGGCGGCACCGAGACCACCAGGGCGGCGTCGCTGCGCAGCTCGTGAAGCCGGGCGGCCAAGGCCGTCCCGTCGCACCCGGGCAGGGAGGCGTCGGCCAGCACCACGGCCGGCTGGTAGCTCGAGACGAGCGACATGGCGCCGTCGCACGCGGAGGTCTCCACGGCGTCGAACCCGTGCTCGGCGAGCGCGCCGCGGAGCGCGGCGCCGGCCGACGGGTCGCCTTCGATCACCAGGATGCGGTCGCGCGTCATCTCGGGGTCGACCCCAAGCAAGGGTCATACCCGGCGGATCTAGCGGGCTCACGGGCTTCGCGCGTGCACGGTTTGCGTGTTGCGCAACCGAGGCGCAGCCGTTGCCCTCCCGGCAGGCGCAGGACGGTCAGTGGCTGGGCGGCTCGGCCGAGTGCGTCCCCAGGACGGCGTCCCGCACCTGCCCAGGCGAGAGCTCCGAGTCGGGCGGGTTGGCGAGCGGGAAGCGGGTGGCGTTGTCGAGCAGGGTGAGCCCGACGAGCAGCACCACGAAGACGAGCGAGGTGACGAAGACGAGCCGGTTGGCGCCCGGCTGGTCGTACAGGTGCATGAAGAAGAGGGCCACGAGCGCCCCCTTGGCGGTGGCGATGCCGAGGGCCACCGCCACCCCGGCGCCGCCGGGGATGTGGAAGCGGGAGAGCCCCCAGGTCAGGGCGGTCAGGCAGACCAGCCCCACCCAGACGAGGACGTAGCGCCCCGCGTGCGAGTGGGCGCGGCCAGCGTGGGCGGCGTCGGGCGCGGACATGGGGCGCTCCTCAGATCAGGTAGATGAGGGGGAAGACGAAGATCCAGATCAGGTCGACGAGGTGCCAGTAGAGGCCGGCCAGCTCCACCGGCGCGTGGTAGGAGGCCGAGTACCGGCCCCGCCACGACTTCACCGCCACCACGCCGAGCACGGTCATGCCGATCAGCACGTGCAGGGCGTGCAGGCCGGTGATGAGGAAGTAGAGGGCGAAGAAGAGGCTGCCGCCCGAGCCCGGGATGTGGCCCTGGTAGTACATGCCGGGCAGCTCGCCGTGGACGAAGTGGTGGCGGTACTCCACGGCCTTGAGCGCCATGAAGACGAGCCCCATGCCGATGGAGGCCGCGTAGAGCGCGGCGCTGCGGCGCCCCTGCCCGCGCGCGGCGGCGTCGAGCCCGAGCGCCACGGTGAGCGACGAGGTGACGAGGACGAAGGTGTTGACGCCGCCCATCCAGGTCTCGAGGCCGCGCGAGGCCTCGGCGAAGGCCGAGGTGTAGAGGAAGCGGTAGACGCCGTAGGCGGCGAAGAGGGCGGTGAAGAGCAGCACCTCGGTGGCCAGGAAGAGCCACATGCCCATGCGCTCGGCGTGGACCTGCTTCTCGATGCTCTCGAAGTGGTGCGCCAGCGCGGCGGGCTCACTCGACATGGCCGGCCTCCGCCGCCCGGGCGGCCGGGGCCGCCTCCGGCTCGTCGTGGTACTGGTGCGGCCCGCGCTCGAAGGCGGGGACCACCTCGAAGTTCTCCAGCGGCGGCGGCGACGGCGTCAGCCACTCGTAGCCGCGCGAGCCCCATGGGTTGGCGCCGGCCACCGCGCCGTGGCGCAGCGCCACCAGCAGGTAGACGAGGACGATGACGAAGCCGATGGCCAGCACCGAGGCGCCGGCGGTGGAGGCGACGTTGAGCGCCCAGAAGCGCTCCGGGTAGGCGAAGTAGCGGCGCGGCATGCCCTCGTTGCCGAGCAGGAACTGCGGCAGGAAGGTGAAGACGAAGCCGAGGATGACGAAGACCGCGGCCACCAGCCCCCAGCGCTCGTCGTAGGTGCGGCCGGTGATCTTGGGCCACCAGTAGTGGAGCGCCGAGAGGAAGGCCATCATCGTCGAGCCCACCATGATGAAGTGGAAGTGGGCCACCACGAAGTAGGTGTCCTGCCAGTGGATGTCGAGCGAGACGGTGGCGAGGGCCACGCCGGTCATGCCGCCGAAGAAGAGGAAGAAGAGGAAGCCGACGAAGTAGATGAAGGGCGTCTTGAAGCTGATGGAGCCCCGGTACATCGTGGCCACCCAGTTGAAGACCTTGATGGCGGTGAAGATGCCGACCACCATCGAGAGCACGCCGAAGACGCCGGCGTCGTAGGGCGACTGGCCGCTGGTGAAGAGGTGGTGGCCCCAGGTGAAGAAGCCGACGAAGGCGATGCCGAGCGAGCTGTAGGCCACCGCCTTGTAGCCGAAGATGTTCTTTCGCGAGAAGGCGCAGACCACCTCGCTCATCACCGCCATGGCCGGCAGGATCATGATGTAGACGGCCGGGTGCGAGTAGAACCAGAAGAAGTGCTGGAAGAGCACCGGGTCGCCGCCGCGGGCCGGATCGAAGATGCCCCAGCCGAAGGCGTGCTCCACCGCCACGAGGAGGAGCGTCATGCCGAGCACCGGCGTCGCCAGGATCTGGATGATGGAGGTGGCGTAGATCGACCAGACGAAGAGCGGCAGCTTCGTCCAGGTGATCCCCTTGGCCCGCAGCGTGTGGGTGGTGACGATGAAGTTGAGGCCGGTGAGGATGGAGGAGAAGCCGAGGACGAAGGCCCCGAGCAGGATGGGCACCACCTTGGTGGGCGTGGTCGTCGAGTAGGGCGTGTAGAAGGTCCAGCCGGTGTCGGCGCCGCCGTGGACCATGCCGTAGAGCGCGATGACCGCGCCCGCCAGGTAGACGTAGAAGCTCAGGAGGTTGAGCCGCGGGAAGGCCACGTCCTTGGCGCCCACCATGATGGGCAGCATGAAGTTGCCGAAGCCGCTCGGGATGGCCGGGATCATGAAGAGGAAGATCATGACCACGCCGTGGAGCGTGAAGATCCGGTTGTAGGTCATCGCGTCCATGATGGTCGGCCCAGGCGTGAGCAGCTCGAGCCGGATGAGGAGCGCGAAGAAGCCGCCGATGGCGAAGGCCACCGTGGCCGCCACCAGGAACATCACGCCGATCCGCTTGTGGTCGAGCGTGGTGAGCCAGGAGCGCAGGCCCGTGGCCGGCGTGTTGAGGTAGTTGCGCGCCGCGTACACGGGGGCGCCGCTATCGAGGTGCGGACTCATAGACCGGGCCCTCCGACGGACCGGCGTGCACCGCCTCGGTCCGCAGCGACTTGATGTACTCGACGACCGCGGCGACCTCGGGCGGCGACAGCTTGCCCTGGAAGCTCGGCATGACGTTCTGGTACCCGGCCACCACCTGCGCCGCCGGGTCCATCATCGAGCGCGTCAGGTAGGCCTCGTCGGCGGTGACGACCTCGCCGGTGGAGAGCTTCTCCCGCCGCTGGTAGAGGTCGAGGAAGGTCGGCCCGATGTGGCGCGAGCCGTCGACCGAGTGGCACTTGACGCAGCCCTGCTGCACCGCCACCGCCTGCCCCTGCTCCACGATGGACGAGCCGGGCATGGGCGCCTCGCCGGCCACGGCGGCGGCGTCCTGCGCCCGGGCCTCGCCGCGCCGCTGGGCGGCCAGCCAGTCGTCGAACTCGGCGGGCGGCATGACCAGGAGCTCGGCCAGCATGCCGGAGTGCGACAGGCCGCAGTACTCGGCGCAGAAGACCTGGTAGCGCCCCGGCCGGTCGGCCTGGAACCAGGTCTGGGTGTAGCGCCCCGGCAGCGCGTCCTGCTTCAGCCGCAGGTCGGGCACGAAGAAGCTGTGGATGACGTCGCGCGAGGTGATGAGGAGCCGCACCGGCCGCCCCGCCGGCACCCGCAGCACGTCGAGCGAGGAGGGGCCGCCCGGGTCGGCGAACTTCCACATCCACTTCTTCCCCTGGACGAAGACGTCCATGGCCCCCTCGGGCGGCTGGGTCAGCTCGACGTACTGCGGGAAGCCGATGGCGAACCAGAGGAGGAAGGTGGCGAGCGGCAGCCCGACGAAGATCACCTCGTGGATGGTCCGCGGCTGCACCTCGGGCGTCTTCTCCCCCTCGGCGCGGCGCCGGTAGCGGATCATGAACCAGAGCGCCGTCGAGAAGACCACCGCCCCCACCGCCATGGTGGTGAGGACGACGAAGTAGTGGAGCGCGTCGACGTCGCGGGCGTGCTGGGACGCCTGCTCGGGGAGGAAGAGCAGCCTGCGCAGGAGCTCGTTCATGCCGTGGTCCTCGCCTTGCGCCGCTCGCGCCGGAGCAGCCCGACGATCAGGCCGAAGAGGGCGAGCGCGCCGGCGGCGCCGCCCAGCCGCACGAAGCCCATGGCGAAGGGCAGGTACTTCCGCGACGAGGGGTCGTAGCGGTAGCAGGTGAGCACCAGCCGGTCGAAGCTGGTGCCGACCTTGCCGCCGGCCGCCTCGACGAGCGAGAGCCGGAGGTCCTTCGGCGGGAAGTCGATGCCGTAGAGGTAGCGGGAGACCTTGCCGTCGGGCGCGAGCACGAAGACGGCGGCGACGTGGGCCCACTCGCCGGAGACCTGGTCGCGGGCGTAGTGGAAGCCGACCGCGTCGGCGAGCTTCCTGGCCGCGCCGTCCCGGTCCACCCAGAAGGCCCAGGCGTCGCTCCGCTCGTCGAGCCCCATCGACTGCAGGTAGCCGCGCCGGCGCTCGCGGGCCAGCGGCGGCTTCTCCTCCGGGTCGAAGGAGATGGAGAGGGCGCGGAAGTCGCGGCCCGGCTCCAGCCCGTTCTCGCGCATGGCGCGAGCCAGGCCGGACTGCACCAGGCCGCAGAGCATGGGGCACTCGTAGTAGACGAGCGCCAGGACGAGCGGCTTGCCGTCGCCGAGGAGCGCGCCGAGCCGCACCGGCCTCCCCTCGTGGTCGGTGAACTGGAGGTCCTGCGGCACCTGCGCGCCGAGCTGCTCGTCGACGCGCACCTCCTCGAGGGCCACCGGCGTCACGTCGGTGGGCGGGACGCCGGCGTCGCCCCGCTGGCGCCAGAACTGGGCGCGCGCCGGGAGGGCGAGCGCCGCGGCGAGGAGCGCGGCGGCGAGCCGGGGGTGGCGGGCGAGCGTCACCGGGTGCCCCCCTTGGCCGGCGCCGCCGGCGCGGGCGGCCGGATGGGGACCGACGGGGCGTCGACGCCGCCGTGGCTGGCGCCGAGCGGCGGGGCCACCGACGGCTCCGTCGGCGCGGCGCGGACGCCCTGGGCGGCGAGCGTCATGGCCGTCTCGATGGGGATGTGGGCGATGCCGTTCGCCTGGTCGACCCAGCCCCAGCTCTCCAGCCGGGCCGCGCGGGCGGCGCGGTCCTTCTCGCCGCGCAGCGGCAGGCCGAAGAGCGTCTGCTCCACCAGGCCGATCTTGGTGGCGCCGAGCTCGGGCGGGAGCGGCAGGGGCGGCCGCTCGCCGCTCTTCAGCCGCAGCCAGCCGCTCGCCGCGGCGGCGGCGATGGCGAAGACCACGAGCGCGCCGACGCCGACGAGGAGCACGGCCCGCGAGTCGACGCGGTCGTCCTCGGACCTGGGGTGCGCGGAGACGTCGTGCTCGGGGCTCATTCGGGCTCGTACCTCAGCGACTCCTCGAGGTAGGGGTCGCGGACGGGGACGGTGGCGGCGCCGCGCATGCGGAGCACCAGGAAGGCGAGCGCCGCGCCCCCCACGCCGACGAAGGCGGTCACGTCCATCCAGGACGGGCTCGGCCCGGCCTCGTGGATGCGCGGCATGATCACCCAGTGGACGTCGACCCAGTGGACGAGGAGCATCCAGCCGGACATCGCCGCCAGCCGGGTGGGGCTGCGCTTCAGGTCGCGCGAGAGCAGCAGGAAGAAGGGGACGAGGAAGTGGCCCAGCGCCAGGAAGACGCCCACCGCGCCCCAGGGCGAGCCGGTGCGGACGAGGTACCAGGGCACCTCCTCCGGCACGTTGGCGATCCAGATGAGCATGAACTGCGAGAAGGCGATGTAGGCCCAGAAGGCGGTGAAGGCGAGGAGGAACTTGCCGAGGGAGTGGAGGTGGTCGGCGTTGAGGTGGTGGCCGAACTGGCCCGGGTCGCCGCGCGTGGCGGCGGCGGCGATGGCGAGCACGGCGAAGGCGCCGACGAAGCTCCCGGCGAACCAGTAGACGCCGAAGATGGTCGAGTAGAAGCGCGGGTCGAGCGACATCATCCAGTCGAAGGCGGCGAAGCTGAGCGTCAGCGCCAGGAACGGGAGCGACCCGGCGCCGAGCCGCCGCTGCTTGAGCGTGAGCGCGTGGCCGCCGTCGGCGTCCTGGCGCACGCTCCAGGCGCGCAGGAGGTGCGCCACCACCGACCAGAGGACGAAGTAGACGGCCGCCCGGACGAGGAAGAAGGGGACGTTCAGGTACGGGCGCTTGTGCTCCACCAGGTGACGCAGCTCGCCGTCGAGCGCGCCCGGGTCCACCCAGACGAAGAGGTGGCGCAGCCCGAGCGCGATGGGGAGGAAGAGCAGCGCGAAGAGCGGGATGACCTGGGGGATGGTCTCGAGGAAGCGGCGCAGCACCACCGGCCAGCGCGCCTTGGAGGCGTGGAAGGCGCCGAGCAGGATGAGCGCGCCGAGCGCGATGCCGAGCCAGTAGACGAAGGCCACGAGGTAGGAGGCGAGCGCCTGGCGCGGGTCGGAGAGCCCCCCGAGCGCGGTCAGGGCGAGCCCGGCGAGGCCGGCGGCGGCCGAGGCGCGCAGCACGCGTCCTCCGCCGGTGAACGGGGTCGCGGTCATCGCCCCTCCCCCCTCAGCTTGGCCCGGGCGTCGGGCGGCAGCTGGTCGACGCGGGCGTGCTGGCTGAGCTGCAGCGCCCGCAGGTAGGCCACCACGCCCCAGCGCTCCTCCGGCGAGAGCTCGGCGCCGTAGGAGGGCATGAGGCCGAAGCCGTGCGTCACCACCTGGAAGACGTAGCCGTCCGGCACGTCGCGGTAGAGGTGCAGGTTGGGCGGGCGGCGCAGCGACATGTTGAGCGCCACCTGGCTCTCGCCGTCGCCCAGCAGGCCGTGGCAGGCGGCGCAGGTGATCTCGAACCGCTTGCGGCCGAGGGCGAGCAGCGCCGGGGTGGGCGGCAGCGGCGAGCGGGCCAGCGGCCTGTCGTCGGGGCCGAGCCCGGTCTGCACCCGCGGGTCGCCGGCCGCCTGCCAGGCGACCGTGCCGGCCGGCGGGGCGCGCATGGCGAGGCCGTCGGCGTGGAACTCGCTCGCCTGGTAGGCCTTGTACTTCTGCTGCCGCTGCATGGGGTCGAGGCGCGGGCAGCCGGTGAGGGCGGCGAGCGCGGCGAGCGCGGCCAGGGCGCGGGCGGTCACGCGGCCTCCGGGACGATCTCGACCACGGTGGCGCCGAGCCCGCGCAGCTGGCCGGCCACGCCCTCGGCCGCCTCCGCCTCGACGGCGGTGGAGAGCCAGAGCCCGTCGACCGAGGCGGAGCGGAAGGCCTCCACCTCGAAGACCGGGTGGTGCAGCCGCGGCAGCCCCCAGAGCACGAAGAGGCCGAAGAAGATGCCGAAGGCGGAGAAGAGGACGCCGAGCTCGAAGGTGACCGGGATGAAGGCCGGCGCCGAGTGGGGCGGCCGGTTGCCGACGTTGATGGGCCAGTCGATGGCCACCATGCCGACCTGCATCAGGTAGCCGGTCAGGGCGCCGAGCACGCCGAGCACGAGGGCGATGCGCGGCACCACCGAGCGCTTCAGCCCGAGCGCCTCGTCGGCGCCGTGCACCGGCACCGGCGTGTGGAGGTCGAGCTCCGGGTGGCCCTCGCCGCGCAGCGTGCGCGCCGCCACGAGGAGCGCCTCCTCGGTGGGGAACTCGGCCACGACATAGGACCTCACGGCGCCACCTCCTCGGCCCGGGCGTGGGCGGCCGCGTGGTGCGCCTCGTGGTCCAGCTCGCGCCGCAGCTCCTTGATCTCCGAGATGGGGATGGTCGGGAGGAAGCGCAGGAAGAGCAGGAAGAGGACGCCGAAGGTGGCCATCGAGCCGAAGAGCAGCCCCCAGTCGACCCAGGTCGGCGTGTACATGGCCCAGGACGACGGGATGAAGTCGCGGTGGAGCGAGACGGCGATGATGACGAACCGCTCCGCCCACATGCCGACGTTGACGAGGATGGAGACGACGAAGAGGACCACCAGGTTCTGCCGCGCCCTCGGGAACCAGAAGACCTGCGGCGCCAGCACGTTGCAGGCGAGCTGCATCCACCAGATGGGCGCGTAGGGGCCGGTCCAGCGGTTGAGGAAGGCGAAGGCCTCGCCGGCGCTCCCGGAGTACCAGGCCATGAAGTGCTCCATGGCGTAGCCGTAGGAGACCATGAGGCCGGTGGCGAGGATGACCTTCGCCATGTTGTCGAGGTGCTTCAG
>DASTGK010000425.1:0-10586 GCA_035719085.1 Anaeromyxobacteraceae bacterium | reverse complement strand
GGTAGAGCAGCCCGGCGTCCGGGGCCGAGATCTGGAGGGCGATGCCGACGCGCCCGAGCGCCCCCTCCGCCCCGCCGAAGACGGCGCCGAGCGGCAGCTCCGGGCCGACCGGGATGATGGCGAAGAGCGCGAACACCGGGGCGAAGGCGAGGACCGGCGCGAGGCGGAAGAGGATCTGGGTGGCCTGGGCCGGCTGGAACCGCTCCTTCGTCAGCATCTTCACCGCGTCGGCGATGAGGAACGGGATGCCGACGAGCGACAGGCCGAGCGACACCTCGTAGCTGATCATCTGCGAGGAGGCGCGGACGCCGCCGAGGAGCGCCAGCTTGTTGTTGGAGGCCCAGCCGGCGAGCGAGGTGCCGTAGACCTGCAGCGAGGCGATGGCGAAGAGGTAGAGGAGGCCGGTGTCGATCTTGGCCACCTGCAGGGCCGCGGTCTGGCCGGCGCCGGCGAAGACCGGGAGGACCGCGCCGAGGTCGATGGCCGGGCCGACCGGGACGATGGCGAAGAGGCAGAAGACCGGCGCGAAGGCCATGATCGGCGCCAGCTCGTAGAGGAAGCGCGTCGCCGCGATGGGCTCGATGCGCTCCTTGGTGAGCATCTTGAGCGCGTCGGCGGCGAGGTACGGGATGCCGCCCACCGGCGAGCCGCCGATCGTGATCCGGTTGGCGCCGATCCGGTTCTGCAGCAGCGCCGACCACTTGCGCTCGGCCACCGTGAGGAGCGAGCCGCTGATCATGAGGACGATCATCATCAGCGTCAGCACGTTGCCGACCGAGACGCCGGCGTAGGTCGCGAAGGTGCCGACCTCGCCCTCCTTGATGACTCCGAGGAGGTGGCCGAGGCCGTTGAAGGCCCAGCCGAGGAGGCCGGCCACCCAGTAGAAGCCGGCGGAGAGGAGCATCAGCCCGCCGGCGATCAGCACGAGCGCCAGCGACATCCCGAAGAAGCGCTTCACGCGGGTCCCCTCCTCACCAGCTGTGCGGGACGAGGCCGCGGGTCGCGCCCTCGTCGGTGTCGGGTGCCAGGCGCTCGCGGGCCCCGGCCAGGCGGCCGTCGACCGTGCCGGCCTGCGGCGTGGGCGCCCCCTTGCGGCGCCCCACCGACGGCAGCGAGTCCCACTTGAAGTCCCACAGCGTCACGCCGGCGATGCGCGGCGAGAGCGCCTGCCAGGCCTGGCGCGCCGTCTTCCACGGCGTGTCGAGGCCGAGCGCGCGCCCCAGGGCGGCCGCCAGCTCGATCTGCGACCGGGCGTCGCCGCGCGGGTACCAGGCCGCCTCGAACCGCTGGGCGCGCCCCTCGAAGTTGACGAACGTGCCGTCCTGCTCCGCCGCCGAGGCGGCCGGCAGGAGCACGGTGGCGGCGGCGGCGAGCGGCGCCTCGTTGACCGCCTGCACCACGCGCACCGGCACGGCGGCGAGCGCCTCGGCCGAGGCGGCGTCGGGCAGCTCGGCGCCGACGGCCCAGAGCGCCTTCACCTGGCCGGCCCGGGCGGCGGCGACCAGGTCGGCGAGCGGCCGGACCGCCAGGCCGTAGGCCTGCGCGGCCAGCTCGAGCCCCTTGCGGTTGGGGTTCTCGTCGGCCCGCTTGAGGAAGTCGTCGTGCCAGCCCTCGGGCTTGCCGCCGGCGAAGACCTCGGCGGCGCCGAGCCCCTCCTTGGCGACGTGGCAGGCGGCCAGCAGCTCCTCGAGCGAGGCGGCCGGCGAGAGGAGCACGGCCACCCCGCCCCTGGCGGCGGCGAGCGCCTGGCCCGCGGCGGCCAGCGCGGCCTCACGCGGCGAGGCGGCGGCGCCGACGCGCGCCTGGAGCACGCGCCCGGCGTTGAACGCCTTGTAGGTGGACCGCCCCTGGTCGCACATCCACTCCTGGTTGACGGCCTCGTTCTCGCGCGGGCGGACGCGGTAGGCGGTGTCGCCCAGGTAGTCGACGTTGACGTTGCAGCCGCGGCTGCAGCCGGTGCAGATCGACCGGGCCGACGACATGAACCAGACGCGGCCGCGGAAGCGGAAGTCGGTGGAGGTGAGCGCGCCCACCGGGCAGATGTCGACGACGTTGCCGGCGTAGCGGTCGTCGAGCGGCTTGCCCGGGAAGGTGGTGATGACGCTGCGGGTGCCGCGCATGGCCACGCCGAGCTGCGGGTTCTTGGCCACCTCGCGCATGAAGCGGACGCAGCGGGTGCAGAGGATGCACCGCTCCTGGTCGAGCGTGATGGAGGGCCCGAGCTCGATCCGCTTCCCCTTCACGTTCTTGGGGATGTCGAGCCGCGACGGCTTCAGGTCGTACTGGACGTAGTAGTCCTGGAGCTTGCACTCGCCGGCCTGGTCGCAGATGGAGCAGTCGACCGGGTGGTTGAGGAGCAGGAACTCGAGGGTGGCCCGCTGCTGGTCCTTGACCCGCGGGGTGTCGGTCTTGACGGCCACGCCCTCGCCGAGCGGCACCTGGCAGGACGGCATGAGCTTGCCGCCCGGGGCGTTCGACATCTCCACCAGGCACATGCGGCAGTTGGCGGCGATGGAGAGCCGCTTGTGCCAGCAGTAGTACGGGACGTCGATGCCGAGCTTCTGCGCGGCCTCGATGACGGTGGTGCCCGGCTTCACCACCACCTCGCGGCCGTCGATGGTGGCGGTCACGAAGCCCGGGTTCTTGGGCGGCGGCGGCCCCGGGGGCGGCTTGGGGGCGGCGGCTTCCGGCTTCTTCTCTTCGGCCATCTGTGGAGCTCCCTGTCTCGTCGAGAACCCGGCGGGCCGCTACTGCTCGACCTCGCCGCCGATCATGTTGATGGAGTCGAACGTGGGGACGAGGTCCGCCAGCAGCGCGCCGCGGAGCATCCAGGGCAAGGACGCCAGCATGGGCCAGCCCGGCGCGCGCAGCCCGAGCTTGTAGGGCCGCCCGCCGCCGTCCGACACCAGGTAGAAGCCGAGCTCGCCGTTGGCCGCCTCGGTGTAGCCGTAGGCCTCGCCGGCGGGCACCTGGATGCCCTCCATGACGAGCTTGAAGTGGGCCATCACGCCCTCGATGGTCCCGTAGACCTGCGGCTTGGGCGGCAGCACGTAGCGCGGGTCGGCGACCGCGATCTCGCCGGGCGCCAGCTGCTCGAAGCACTGGCGGATGATCCGGTCCGACTGCTTCATCTCCTCGATGCGCAGCAGGTAGCGGTCGAAGTTGTCGCCCTTCGAGCCGACGGGGATGTCGAAGTCGAGCCGGTCGTAGACCAGGTACGGTGCCGCCTTGCGCACGTCGTACGGCTCGCCCGAGGCGCGCAGGCAGGGGCCGGTGTAGCCGAGGTCGATGGCCTCCTCGCGCGACACCACCGCCACGTTGCGGGTGCGGTCGAGGAAGATGCGGTTGCGGGTGAGCAGGGCGTCGAGCTCGTCGCGCAGCAGCACCACGCGGTCGAGCGTCTGGGTGGTCTTCTCCACCCAGCCGTCCGGCAGGTCGCGGGCCACGCCGCCGACGCGGGCGTAGTTGGAGGTGAGGCGGGCGCCGCACAGCTCGGTGAGCCGGTCCCAGAGCAGGTCGCGCCCCTCGATGGCGTAGAGGAACGCCGTCATGGCGCCGAGCTCCATCCCCATGGCGCCCACCAGCGTGAGGTGGTCGCAGATCCGGTGGATCTCGCTGGTGATGACGCGCAGGTACTGGGCGCGCTCCGGCACCTCGAGCCGGCAGAGCTTCTCGACCGCCAGCGCGAAGCCGACGTTGTTCATGATCGAGCTGACGTAGTTCAGCCGATCCGTGTACGGGAAGCACTGCGTCCAGGTGACGTTCTCGCAGCTCTTCTCGAAGCCGCGGTGCAGGAAGCCGATGTCCAGCTTGCAGCTGGAGAGCTTCTCGCCGTCGAGCTCGACCACGGCGCGCGTCGTCCCGTGCATGGCCGGGTGCGACGGCCCCAGGTTGACGAGCATGCGCTTCGACGGCAGCGGCGCGTCGAGCTCGCTCGGGAGGGGCGGCGCGGCCCGCTCGGTCATCTCGGTCCCCTTGGCCTCGGTCGACATGGAACCTCGCCGGCGCCGCGGGGCGGCGCCAAGAAAAGGGTGGCGCGACGTCAGTCCCGGCCCGCCGGGCCGGGGCCGCGGAAGGGCTCGGGGTGCTCGATCTCGGGCGTGAGCGGCTGGCGGCCGCGCAGCGGGTAGTCCTTGCGCAGCGGGTGGCCCACGAACTCGTCGTACATGAAGAGGCGGCGCAGGTCCGGGTGGCCGGTGAAGCGCAGCCCGTACATGTCGAAGCAGTAGCGCTCGAACCAGTCGGCGCCGCGCCACACCGGGGTGACGCTGTCGAGGACGGCGTCCTCCTCCGGCACCTTCACGCGCAGCCGCACCCGCCAGTTCTTCGAGGTCGAGTACAGGTTGTAGACCACCTCGAAGCGCGGCTCCTGCCCGAGGTAGTCGACCGCGGTGATGTACGGCGCCATGTTGAACGCCATCGCCGGGTCGTCCTTGAGGAAGCGGCAGACCTCGAGGATCTTCTCCTTGCGGACGAAGACGACGTCGTCGCCGCCCGGCCCCTCGTAGGCGTCCGTGACGATCCTGGGGAAGCGCTCGAGGAGCGCGTCGATCACGACCTTGGCCATCGTGGTGTCCTCGCCTCGCGCCGGCTAGCGCGACCCGCCCACCACCGGCAGGCTCCGGTCGATGAGCTTGTGCTGCTGGCCCTGGATCTTCTGCTGCAGCAGCATGATCCCGTCGAGCACCTGCTCCGGCCGCGGCGGGCAGCCCGGGATGTAGACGTCGACCGGGATGACCCGGTCGATGCCCTGGAGCGTCGCGTAGTTGTCGTAGAAGCCGCCCGAGGAGGCGCAGACGCCGAAGGCGACCACCCACTTCGGCTCGGCGATCGACTCCCAGACGCGGCGGAGGATGGGCGCCTGCTTGCAGTTGACGGTGCCCGTCACCATGAGCAGGTCGGCCTGGCGCGGCGAGAAGCGCGGCAGCGCGGCGCCGAAGCGGTCGAGGTCGTAGCGGGCCGCCCCGACGGTCATGTACTCCATGCCGCAGCAGGCGGTGACGAACGGGTACTGGAACAGCGAGTACTTGCGCGCCCAGCCGAGCCCCTTCGAGACCATCTGCTGCAGGGCGCCGATCGCCTCGTCCTTGCGCGTGGCGATGACGGGGACGCTGTCGAGCTCCGAGGCCATTTTTAGAGTCTCTCCGCGGTCAGTCGTTCAGTCGTTCCAGTCGATGACGCCCTTCTTCCAGACGTAGACGAGCCCGAGGACGAGCGTGAAGACGAAGGCGCCCATCTCGACGTAGCCCGCCCACCCGAGCTCGGTGAAGAGCACGGCCCAGGGGAAGAGGAAGATCGCCTCGATGTCGAACACGATGAAGAGCAGGGCGACGACGTAGAACTTGACGCCGAACCGCTCCCGGGCCGAGCCGACCGGCAGCGAGCCGCACTCGAAGGGGGCTGACTTGACGAGGCTGGGGCGCCTGGGCCCCAGCACGTTGGCGAGGGTCAGGAGGAGGAGTCCCTGGGCCACCGCGACGAACAGAACTACACCGATCGGGAAGTAGGTCTGGAGGGGTGTCAGCATAGGTAGGGAGGGGTCGGGGGGCCCACTAAGTGCCCACATGTCCTGATTTCGTCAAGCGAAATCGCCCCCTTGACTTTATAGGGACGATCAGTACACTCCGCCCGCCTCTTTCCCCATATCTACCGACACGGGGTACTCCCTGATGGGCTTCGAGTTCGGCGCCGTTCTGGTCTTCGCCATCGTCGCCGTGGGTTTCGCCTTCGGCGGGATCACGCTCTCCCGCGTGGTCGGCCCGCGCATCCCGAACGCGGAGAAGTCCACCATCTACGAGTGCGGCGAGCGCCCCATCGGGGTCGCGTGGTTCAACTTCAACCCGCGGTTCTACCTCGTCGCCCTCGTCTTCGTGATCTTCGAGGTGGACATCGCCCTCACCTTCCCGGTGGTGGCGGTCTACCGCAAGTGGGCCGAGGCGAGCCCGACGCTGGCGTGGGTGGCCTTCGGGGAGATGTTCCTCTTCGTCGCCATCCTCGCGGTCGGCCTGGCCTGGGTCTGGGCCCACGGCGACCTCGAGTGGGTCAAGGGGCTGCAGGGCGGCGGCGCGTCCGACGAGCACCACCGCCGCGCGGCGTAGGCGAAGGAGAAACGGCCATGGCCAGCAAGCTCGACTCCGGCATCGGCGGCGACGTCACCCTCTTCCACACGAGCCAGCTCGACCGCCTCATCAACATGGCGCGCGAGAACTCGCTCTGGTACCTGCTGTTCGGGCTCGCCTGCTGCGGCATCGAGCTCATCCAGACGGGCGGCCCGCGCGCCGACCTGATGCGCTTCGGCGCCATCCCGCGCGCCTCGCCCCGCCAGGCCGACTTCATGATCGTGGCCGGCACGCTCACCTACAAGATGGCCGAGCGGGCCAAGCTCCTCTACGACCAGATGAGCGAGCCGAAGTACGTCATCTCGATGGGCTCCTGCGCCAACTGCGGCGGCCTCTTCCAGCTCGCCTACTCGGTCTGCAAGGGCGTCGACAAGGTGGTCCCGGTGGACGTGTACGTCCCGGGCTGCCCCCCGCGGCCCGAGGCCCTCACCGAGGGGCTCATCCGGCTGCAGGAGCTGGTGCGCAACGAGCCGTGGGCGGGCAAGCGCCGCGCCCCGGCGGGCGTCGGAGCGGCGTAGCGATTTAGGACGGTCACAGCGCTGAGCACGGCCGGGACGGCCGTGGGACGGGGCGAGCACTCGCGGCAACGCGAGTAGCTCGCCCCTGTCGCAAGAGGGAGCGAAATGACGACCAACGAGATCCACGAACGGCTCAAGGCGCGCTTCGGCGACGACGTCGGCGCCCCCACCGAGACGAAGGGCGACCCCTGGCTGCCGGTGAAGCGCGAGCGGCTCGTGGAGGTCTGCCGCTTCCTCAAGGAGACGCCGGGCCTCGACTTCGACTTCTGCGAGGACCTGACCGCCGTCGACTGGCCCAAGCGGAGCGTCATCGAGGTGGTGGTCCACCTCCTCTCCTACCAGCACAAGCACGCGCTCAAGCTCAAGGTCGAGGCCGACCGCGCGGCGCCGGTGGTCGACTCGCTCGAGGGCGTCTGGAAGACGGCCAACTGGTTCGAGCGCGAGGTCTACGACCTCTTCGGCGTCACCTTCACGCACCACCCCGACCTGCGCCGCATCATGCTGCCCGACGACTGGGTCGGCTTCCCGCTGCGCAAGGACTACGAGGAGGCGGGCGGCTGGCACGGCATCGACAACGTGCGCGAGAACCCGCTCGTCGAGCTGAAGCGGCTCGACGACGCCGCCCGGGCCGAGGCCGCCAAGAACGCCCCGCCCCCGCCCCCCGCGCCGGCCGCGCCCCCCGCGGCGCCGGCCCCCACCGCCAAGAGCTAGAGCCCGGAGGGCCCCATGGAAAAGCTCATCCTGCGCCGCGTCGACCGGAACAACGAGGAGATGATCCTCAACTTCGGTCCGCAGCACCCCTCCACCCACGGCGTCATCAACTTCATCGTCGAGACCGACGGCGAGGTGCTGCGCCGCGCCGTGCCGGACGTCGGCTACCTGCACCGCTCCATCGAGAAGATCGGCGAGGGGACCGGCTACCACGGCTTCATGCCGTTCACCGACCGCATCGACTACGTGGCGGCCATGTTCCCCAACGAGGGGTACGCCACGGCGGTGGAGCGGCTGTGCAAGATCGAGGTGCCGCGCCGCGCCCAGTACCTGCGCGCCATCTCCTGCGAGCTGGCCCGCATCGCCAGCCACCTCATCTCGGTCGGCACCATGGCGATGGACATCGGCGCCTTCACGCCGATGCTCCACGGCGTCCGCGAGCGCGAGACCATCAACGACCTCATCGAGGCGCTCTGCGGCGCGCGGCTCACCTACAACTACCACCGCATCGGCGGCGTGGCCTACGACCTGCCGGAGGGCTGGAAGGAGAAGACGCTCGCCTTCCTCGACCACTTCGACAAGTTCCTCGTCGAGTTCGACCGGCTCCTCTCCTTCAACGAGATCTACATCCGCCGCCTGGCCAACGTGGCGGTGATCCCGGCCAAGGACGCCATCGACTTCGGCCTGGTCGGCCCGAACCTGCGCGGCTCCGGGGTGGACTGGGACGTGCGGCGCGACCTGCCCTACGGCGCCTACCCCGACTTCGAGTTCGAGGTGCCGGTGGGGCGCGGCTTCCGGGGCACCTCCGGCGACTGCTACGACCGGTACTACTGCCGGGTGCTGGAGATGGGCCAGTCGTCGCGCATCGTCCGCCAGGCGCTGCTGCAGCTCCCCGAGGGCGACATCATGGCGCCCAAGGTGGCGCGCAACCTGAAGCCGGAGGCCGGCGAGGCGCTCTCGCGCGTCGAGTCGGCCCGCGGCGAGATGGCCTTCTACGTGGTCTCGGACGGCACCAACAAGGCCTACCGGGTCCGCGCCCGCACCGGCTCCTTCACCGCCATGGGGATCATCGAGCAGGCCAGCCAGGGGCTCATGATCGCCGACCTCGTGGCGCTCATCGCGTCGCTGGACGTCGTCGCCCCGGAGATCGACCGCTAGCCATGCCGCGCACACCGAAGCTCCCCAAGCTCTCGCCTCGCGCCGTCGTCCTCGTCACCCTGGCCGTCGGCCTCGGCCTGCCCGCCGTCCTCTTCGCGGCGGTGCTGGTGCTCTCCCCGGTCACCAAGCCGCTCATGGTCGACTGGTTCGTCCAGAGCGTCCTCGGCCACGACCCGGCCGCCTGGCCCTACACGTCGCTCGTCTACGGCGTGTCGGTCGGCGTGCTGGCGTTCGTGCTCATCAACTTCGGCGCCATCATCTCCGGCATGACGGTCTGGTGGGAGATGCGCGTCAGCTCCCGCATGCAGAGCCGCGTCGGCTACAACCGCGCCGGCGCCGGCGGCTTCTTCCAGTGGGTGGCCGACGCGGTGAAGCTCCTCTTCAAGGAGGACCTGATCCCGACCGAGGCCGACCAGGTCCTCTTCCGCGCCGCGCCGTACTTCGTCATGACCGGGTTCGCGCTCACCTTCGTGGCGCTGCCCTTCGGCGAGAGCCTCATCGCCGCCGACCTGAACGTCGGCATCTTCTACCTGACCGCGGTCACCGCGCTGGTGGTGGTGGGCATCCTGCTCGCCGGCTGGTCCTCCAACTCCAAGTGGGCGCTCTTCGGCGGCATGCGCTCGGCGGCCCAGGTGGTCTCGTACGAGATCCCGGCCGGCCTGGCCGTCATGGTGCCGGTGCTCATGGCCGGGACCCTGTCGATGCAGGGGATCGTCCGGGCCCAGGGCGCCTGGCCCTGGGAGTGGACGGTCTTCACCAACCCGGCCGCGGCGGTGGCCTTCGTCATCTTCTTCATCGCCCAGCTGGCCGAGGGCAACCGAACGCCCTTCGACCTGCCCGAGGCCGAGTCGGAGCTGGTGGCCGGCTACCTCTCCGAGTACTCGGGCTTCCGGTTCGCCCTCTACTTCCTCGTCGAGTTCGGCAACCTCTGGGTGATGGCCGCGGTCGCCACCACGCTCTTCCTGGGCGGCTGGCAGATCCCGTGGGTCGGCCCGGAGGTCTTCGAGGCGGCCAAGGGCGCCGGGCCGGTCCCGGCCCTGCCGTGGTGGGGGCTGCAGCTCCTCTCCATGGCGGTGATGGCCGCCAAGACCATCCTCGTGCTCAACGTCATCGTCTGGGTCCGCTGGACGCTGCCCCGCATCCGCATCGACCAGATGATGAACCTCTGCTGGAAGTACCTGGTCCCCTGGGCCTTCGTGACCTTCGTCTTCACGCTGCTCTGGCAGATCGCGGTGGCCCGCCTGCCCGAGCTCAAGACCGTCACCGGCGTGGTCCTGACGGTCGCCTTCCTGGCGACGCTGGCCGTCTTCCTCAGGCAGGTCCGCGCCAACCTGACCGCCGTCGGCGACCGCGTCGACCTCACCAACTGGTGACCGAGATGCCCACGACCCTGCGCGAGTACAACGGCTCCTTCGTCGACACCGTCAAGTCGTTCTGGCACGGCCTGTCGATCACGCTCTCCTACCTCCTCCGCCGGCCGGTCACGGTCCAGTACCCGGACCGCACGCCGCTGCCGGTGCGCGACATGCTGCCGCCGCGCTACCGCGGCTTCCTCGAGGTCGACGCCGACATCTGCACCGGCTGCCAGGCCTGCGAGCGGGCCTGCCCCATCAACTGCATCCAGATCACGCTGGAGAAGGACCCGGCCAACCCGAAGCAGCGCGTCGTGACGCAGTTCGACATCGACGAGGCCAAGTGCATGTTCTGCGGCCTGTGCGTCGAGCCCTGCCCCACCGGCGCCATCCAGCACACGCGGGAGTTCGAGGGGTCGATGCGGAACCTCCGCAACCTCACCATCCGCTGGGCCGACGCGCTCGCGCCCTTCCCCGTCTACAAGGTCGACAAGGCCGCCGAGTACTTCCCGCGCGCGCCGCTCGGCTCGCTGGTGCGCCCCAAGCTGAACGCGCTCCGCTGGGACGCCCCCGGCCCGACCTGGCTGCCGCCCGCGCCGCCGGCCCCGCCCGAGGCGAAGCCCGCCCCGGCCGCCAAGCCCGCCGCCGCTCCGGCCCCCGCCGCCGCCCCTGCGCCGGCCGCCGTGACCGCGCCGCCGCCGGCTCCCGCCGCCCCCCCCACCCCCGAG
>DASTGK010000424.1:0-5615 GCA_035719085.1 Anaeromyxobacteraceae bacterium | reverse complement strand
GGTCGCCGTCGGCGGCAGCGCCGCCACCGTCGCCAGCGTCACCGCCACCTCCATCGCCGTCACCACGCCGGCTCACGCCGCGGGCGCCGGTGACGTCGTCGTCGTCAACCCCGACGGCCAGAAGGCGACGCTCGCCGCCGGCTTCACCTTCGTCGCGCCGCCCCCGCCCCCGCCTCCCCCGCCGCCGCCAGCGCCGGTCCTCGCGTCGGTCCTCCCGACCTCGGGCACCACCGCCGGCGGCACCGTGGTCGCGCTGTCCGGCGCCAACTTCCAGGCGGGCGCCTCGGTCGCCGTCGGCGGCAGCGCCGCCACCGTCGCCAGCGTCACCGCCTCCTCCATCGCCATCCTCACGCCGGCCCACGCCGCGGGCGCCGCCGACGTGACGGTCACCAACCCCGACGGGCAGGCCTCGACGCTGCCGGCCGCCTTCGCCTTCGTCGCCCCGCCGCCTCCTCCTCCACCGCCGCCGCCGCCGCCGTCGATCAGCGCGCTCGCCCCCACCTCCGGTCCCGACGCCGGCGGCACGGCGGTCACCATCACCGGCGCCAGCTTCCAGGCCGGCGCGGCCGTCAGCGTCGGCGGCACCGCCGCCACCGTCGGCGCCGTCACCGCCACCTCGATCGCCGTCACCACGCCGGCCCACCTGGCGGGCGCCGCCGACGTCACCGTCACCAACCCGGACGGCCAGAAGGCGACGCTCCTCGGCGGCTTCACCTTCGTCGCCCCGCCGCCGCCTCCTCCGCCGCCTCCTCCCGCGCCCTCGCTCGCCTCGGTCACGCCGGCCTCCGGCCCGACCGCGGGCGGCACGGCGGTGGTGCTGGCCGGCACCAACTTCGTCGCCGGCGCGACCGTCACCTTCGGCGGCACGGCCGCGACCGTCTCGGGCGTCACCGCCACCGCCATCTCGGTCGCCACCCCCGCCCACGCGGCCGGCGCCGCCGACGTGGTGGTGCGCAACCCGGACGGTCAGGGCTCGACGCTCCTCGGCGGCTTCACCTTCGTCGCCCCGCCGCCGCCCCCGGTGCTCACCTCCATCGCGCCCGCCACCGGCCCCACCGCGGGCGGCACGGCGGTGACGCTCGCCGGCACCGGCTTCGCGTCCGGCGCCACCGTCACCATCGGCGGCGCCGCCGCCACCGTCGGCGCGGTCACCGCCACCTCCATCACCGCCACCACGCCCGCCGGCGCGGCCGGCGCCGCGGCCGTCACCGTCACCAACCCGGACGGCCAGGCCTCGACGCTCGCCGCGGCCTTCACCTACGCCGCCCCGACCGCGCTGCCGCCCGTCATCACCTCCCTCGCCCCGACCACCGGCTTCAACGTCGGCGGCACCGCGGTGGTCATCACCGGCAAGGACTTCGTCACGCCGAACGTCACCTTCGGCGGCCTCTTCGCCACCGTCACCGCCTCGTCGGCGACGAGCATCACGGCGGTGACGCCGGTCCACGCTGCGGGCGTGGTGGACGTCTCCGTCGTCAACGGCGACGGCCAGCGGGCCACCGTGGTGGGCGGCTTCACCTACGTGCAGGTGCCGGTGACCCCGCCGCCGGTCGTCACCGGCGTGGCGCCCGCCTCGGGTCCGATGGCGGGTGGCACGCTCGTCACCGTGAGCGGCACCGGCTTCGTGGCCGGGTCGACCGTCGGCTTCGGCGGCGTGGCCGGGCTCGCCGTCACCGTCGTCAACGGCACCACCATCACCGCCACCACGCCGGGCGGCGCGGCCGGCCCGGTGGCCGTCACCGTCACCAACCCGGACCGGCAGGCCTCGACGCTGGCGGGCGGCTACACCTACGTGGCGCCGCCGCCGGTGGTGCTCGCCCTCAACGTCCACGGCGCGCCGCAGGCGGGCGGCGGCCTCCTGCTCTTCGCCGGCACCGGCCTCGGCAACACCGTCAGCGTCACCTTCGGCGGCGTCCCGGCCACCGGCCTCCTCTTCGACCCGCTCCACAACACGCTGCAGGTGACCGTGCCGCCGAGCCCGCTCGGCCCGACCGTGGACGGCTTCGTCGACCTGGTCCTCACCAACCTCGACGGCCAGTCGACGACGGTGCCCAACTTCCACTACGGCAACCCGCCCAACCCGACCGGCTTCACGCCGACCACCGGTCCGCGCGGCACCGTGATGACCATCTCCGGCACCGACTTCACCGCCGACGCCACCGGGCTGCGGGCCGGGCTGCAGGTCTCCTTCGGCGGCACCTTCGCCACCATCCTCACCAAGACGGCGACCCAGATCACGGTGGCCGTGCCGAAGCTCAACCCGGGCACCTACAAGGTGCTGGTCATCAACTTCGACAGCCAGTTCGCCATCGCGCCCGGCGACTTCATCGCCCCCGGGCCGTGACCAGCGAGGCGGGGCCGGGGTGCGCCAGACCTCTCGATGCCACCACGAGAGGCCTGCGCGCGCCCCGGCCGCCGCGTAAGCTCCAGCCATGCTCGTCGTCGCCGTCCGTGACCTGGTCTTCCGCTCCAAGATCCACGCCGCCGCGGAGCGGCTCGGCGTCCCCATGAAGCTCGCACCGCGCGGCGCCCCGCTCGAGGAGGCGGTGCGCGACGTGGCCGGCCCGACCGTGCTCGCCGACCTGGCCGAGCCGGGGCTGCTCGACCAGGTGCGCGCCGCCAAGGCGGCCGGGCCGGTGAAGGTGATCGGCTTCGCCGGCCACCTGCAGCAGGCGCTCATGGACGAGGCGGTGGCGGCCGGCGTGGACGAGGTGCTGAGCCGCGGGCAGCTGGTGGCGCGGCTGGATGAGCTGCTCAGGCAGGCGTGAGCCGCCGCCCTCGGATTCTCATCCCCCTCAGCAGATCGGCTACACCAGATCCCAGCGGAAGCCCTCGCGGTCGAGCGCGTCGTCGGCCAGCGCGGCGACGAGGTCGTCGTCGTTCGAGTCGACGCGCCGGAGGTTGCCGCGGATGCGGCCGCGCGCCTCGCGCCCGAAGACCCGGGCGATCTCCACCTCGCGCGCCGCCCCCGCCTCGCCCTTCGCCTCGAGCGCGGCGGTGACGCGCGACAGGATGGCGGCGGCGACGAAGAGGTCGACGAGGATGTCGGCGATGCGCCGCACCACCAGCTGCTTCTCGACGATCGCCTTGCCGTGGCGCCGCAGCTCGCGGTCCACCACCCAGGCGAGCTCGCGGGTGAGCCCCTCGTACCCCTCGGCGATCTCGGCCAGCGCCGGGTGGAGCCGGGTGAAGGAGCGCCGCTCGCCCACGAGGCCGGTGCGGATGGAGGCGTGCTTCAGCGCGTAGTCGGAGAGGACGCCGAAGCCCTTGATGGGATCGGCCAGCACCCCCTTCATGCCGTGCACCAGCTCCTTCAGCTGGTCGCCCACCACGTTGGCGCCGGTGAGCCCGACGAAGAGCCGCAGGATCTCGTTCGTCCCCTCGAAGATCCGGTTGATGCGCGAGTCGCGCACCACCCGCTCGTAGGGGAGCTCGCGCATGTAGCCGTTGCCGCCGGCGATCTGCAGCGCCTGGTCGGCGGTGCGCCAGAGCGCCTCGGTGGCGAAGATCTTGGAGATGGCCGCCTCGACCGCGTAGTCGCCGTACCCCTGGTCGGCGAGCCCGGCCACCAGCCCCACCACCGCCTCGGCGGCGTAGGCGTCCACCACCATGTCGCCGAGCTTCTGCTTCACCAGGCCGAACTCGGCGATGGCGCGGCCGAACTGCTTGCGCTCCTTCGCCTGCTTCGTCGCGAGGGCGATGAGCCGCTTCATCCCGCCGACGCAGCCGCCGCCGAGCCCGGTCCGGCCGGCGTTGAGGATGCGCATGGCCGCCTTGAACCCCTTGCCCACCTCGCCGAGCACGTGCTCCGGCCCGAGCTTCACGTCCTCGAAGTGGACGGTGGTGGTGTTGGAGGCGCGGATCCCCATCTTGTCCTCGTGGGGGCCGGTGGAGACGCCCGGCAGGTCGCGCGGCACGATGAAGGCGGTCATCTGCGCCTTGCCCTCGCCCGGCGACGGCGTCTTGGCGAAGACGGTGTAGAAGCCGGCGATCCCGCCGTTGGTGATCCAGAGCTTCTCGCCATTGAGGACCCAGCCCTCCCCCTCGCGGCGCGCCGTGGTCTTCACCGAGGCGGCGTCGGAGCCGGCGCCCGGCTCGGTGAGGCAGAAGGCGGCGATGAGCTCGCCCGAGGCGAGGCGCGGCAGCCAGGTCCTCTTCTGCTCGTCGGTGCCGAAGAGGAGCAGCCCGCGCATTCCGATGGAGGAGTGGGCGCCGACGGTGAGCGCCACCGAGCCGTCGTGGGTGGCGATCTGCTGCAGCACGCGCGAGTAGGCGGCCGAGCCGAAGCCCATGCCGCCGTGCGCCTCGGGGATGACGAGGCCGAAGAGGCCGAACGCCTTCAGCTCGTCGACGAAGGCGGGCGGCATCTCGCCGGCCACGTCCCAGGCGCGGAAGTCCTTCTGGTGCGCCCCGAGGACCTGGTCCACCGAGGCGAGCACTTGGCCGAGCAGCTCCTTCTCCTCGGCCTTCATCGCCGGGTACGGGAGGATGATCTCCTCCTCGATGCGCCCGAGGCAGAGCGACTGGACGAAGCTGGCGGACCCCTTGTCGATCACGGCGACCTCCGCGTGGCAGGCGAGCGAGCGGGCCAGCATAGCGGCCGTGACGCGCCGCGGCCAGCGCGACCGATTCGAGAGTCAACCGGGACCTGCCCCGGCGGGGCGGTCCCTGCGCGATGGCTTGCGGCGCCGGCCCGGCTGCGCCTCGAATGGCGGTCCGGCCCGCGCGCGGCGGCCCGGCGGAGGTCCAGGGACGATGGCGACGGTCGGGCTCGGTCGTGTGGCGGTCTTGGACCAGGGCGTCGGGGCCCACCGCGTGCTGCGGGCGCTGCGCGAGCTCTCGCGCGCCGGCCTCGGCTCGGTGGCGGTGGCGGTGCACGGCCCGGCCGACCGGACCGCCCGCTTCGTGCGCGAGGCGGACGACGCGGTGGAGCGGACCGGCTCCTTCGAGGAGGCGCTGCGCGAGGCGCGCGCCTCGACCGGCTGGCTCGGCGCCGCCACCCTGGCCGAGCGGGCCGCCTTCGCCGAGGCCTGCGCCCGGGCCGGCGCCCGCCACGTCGGCCCGCCCGCCGAGGTGCTGCGCCGGCTCCTCGCCCCGGAGGCGACGGTGCGGCTGGCGGCGGAGCTGGGCGTGGCCGCGGCGCCGTCCGGCGGCCTCAACCCGGGGGCGCACCAGGTCGAGGTGATCGTGGCGCGCGACGCCGCCGGCCACGGCCGCGTGCTCGGCGTGGCCGACACCTCGCTCGCGCTCGGCGGCCTGCCGGTGCTGGTCGAGGCGCCGAGCCCGGCGCTCGACGCCGCCGGCGAGGCGGTGCTGAAGGACCTCGGGCTGCACGCCGCCTCGGCCTCGGGCTGGACCGGCGTGGTGGCGGTGCGCTTCCTCGTCGACGCCTCCTCGCGCAAGCTGGCGCTCGCCGGTCTCGACGCGGTGGCCCACGGCGCGCCGGCGGTCGAGGCGAACGCGGGCGTCGACCTGGTGCGGCTGGCGCTGCGGCTCTCCACCGGCGAGGCGCTGGAGCCGCTGCCGCCGCCGGCCCACGGCCACGCCTTCGCGGCCCGGCTGCTGGCGCAGGACCCGGAGGCGCCGCCGGCCGCTCCGGGCAAGGTGGAGCTCCT
>DASTGK010000423.1:0-3057 GCA_035719085.1 Anaeromyxobacteraceae bacterium | reverse complement strand
CACCTCGCTGCTGCGGCACGAGAAGATCGTCACCACCACGCCGAAGGCCAAGGAGCTGAAGCGGATCGCCGACAAGGTGATCACCGCCGCCAAGCGGGGCACGCCGCACGCGCGCCGCCTCGTCAACCGCGACATCAAGGACGTCGAGGTCCTGGTGAAGCTGTTCGGCCCGGTGGCCGAGCGCTTCAAGGCGCGCCCGGGCGGCTACACCCGCATCATCAAGGTGGGGCGCCGCGCGGGTGACAACGCCGAGATGTCGGTCATCGAGCTCGTGGAGAAGACCGCCGCCGCCGAGGCCGAGGGCGAGACCAAGGGCAAGTCCAAGAAGGCTGAGAAGGCCGCCGAGTAGGCGGCCGCACCGAGGCCGCCCGCGGGCGGCCCCGAGGAGGCAGGTTCACATGGCAGTCGTTCTTCGGCTCTCGCGGGCCGGCACGCACAAGGCGCCCTTCTACCACGTGGTGGCGACCGACTCGCGCAAGCCCCGCGACGGCAAGTACATCGAGGACGTCGGGCTCTACGACCCGACCCGCAAGCCGGAGCTCATCCAGCTCAAGGCCGACCGCGTGCAGCACTGGCTCGCGGCCGGCGCCCGGCCCAGCCAGACGGTGGCCATGATCCTGAAGCGGGCCAAGATCGCCAAGCCCGCCCAGGAGCAGAAGGCCTAGCGGCCGATGCGCGACCTCGTCCTCTGGCTCGCCCGCGAGCTCGTCGAGCGCAGGGACGCCGTGACGGTGGAGGCCATCGAGCGCGATCGCTCGACGGTCTTCGAGCTCACGGTGGCCCCCGACGACCTGGGGCGCGTCATCGGACGGGGTGGCCGCACGGCCAAGGCCTTCCGCACCGTGCTCGACGTGGCGGCGCGCCGCGAGGGGCGCCGCGCGGTCCTCGACATCCTCGACTGACCGTGGGGCTCGTCCACGTCGGCAAGGTCGTCCGGGCCGTCGGGCTCAAGGGCCACCTCGGCGTGGGCGGCTCGGACGGCGGGCTGGCGCTGGTCTCCCGGGTGGTCCTCCGGCGGGCCGGCGCCGACGCCGAGCGGGCGGTGCTGGAGGCGAGGCCGCAGGGCAAGGTCTGGGCGGTGCGGCTGGAGGGGATCTCCGACCGGACCGCCGCCGAGGCGCAGGTCGGGGCGGAGGTCCTGGCTGAGCGGGCGGAGCTGGGCGAGGCCGGCGAGGGGCGCCACTACTGGGCGGACCTCCAGGGGCTGCCGGTGGTGACGGTGGCCGGCGAGCCGGTCGGCGAGGTGACCGGGCTCTACGAGACGGGCGGCGTGGACGTGCTCGTGGTGACCGGCGGCCGGGGCGAGGTGCTCATCCCGCTCGCGCCGTACGTCGAGGTGGACCTGGAGGCGAAGCGGATCGTGGTGGACCCGCCGGAGGGGCTGCTCGGCGGGCCGGGAGGCGACGAAGCGAGGTAGGACGCCGTGGCGAAGCTGGAGGTCGAGATCCTGACGCTGTTCCCCCGGATGTGCACGGGGTACCTCGGGGAGAGCATCCTCGGGAAGGCGCAGGAGAGCGGGCTCCTGGCGGTGCGGGTGGCGGACATCCGGGAGCACGCCGAGGGCAGGCACCGGGTGGCCGACGACGCGCCGTACGGCGGCGGCGCGGGCATGGTGATGAAGCCCGAGCCGCTCACCGGGGCGATCGAGGCCGCGAAGGCGCGGCTCCCCGGTGCGCTGACGGTGCTGATGAGCCCTCGCGGCGCGCCGTTCGACCAGGCGCTGGCGCGGCGGCTGGCGGAGCAGGGCAGGCTGATCCTGGTCTGCGGGCGGTACGAGGGCGTCGACGAGCGGGTGCTGAAGGACGTGGATCTGGAGGTGTCGGTCGGGGACTTCGTGCTGACGGGCGGCGAGCTCGCAGCGCTGTGCGTGGTGGACGCCGCCGCGCGACTGGTCCCCGGGGTCCTCGGCAACGAGGCCTCCGCCGGCGCCGAGAGCTTCGCGGGTGAGGACGGGCTGCTCGAGCACCCGCACTACACCCGCCCCCCGGTGTTCCGGGGCATGCAGGTGCCGGAGATCCTCCTCTCGGGGGACCACCGGCGGATCGAGCGGTGGCGGCGGCGCGAGGCGCTGCGCGTCACCCGGGAGCGGCGGCCGGACCTCTTCGCGAGGGCCCGGTTGACGGAGGCCGATCAACGCCTCCTCGACGCCGGCGACGACGAGTTGTAAGAAGGGCAGTTCCAAGGAGAAGGACAGCCATGCTGCGCAAGGCGATTGCCGACATCGAGGCGAAGTACCAGCGTAACGACGTCCCCGACCTGCGGGCCGGCGACTCCGTCCGCGTCCACACGAAGATCAAGGAAGGCGACAAGGAGCGCATCCAGATCTTCGAGGGCGTCGTCATCGCCCGCCGCCAGGGCGGCGTCCGCGCCAGCTTCACGGTGCGCAAGGTGAGCTACGGCGTCGGGGTGGAGCGCATCTTCCCGACCCACAGCCCGCGCATCGACAAGGTCGAGGTGATGGGCCACGGCGAGGTCCGCCGCTCGCGCCTCTTCTACCTGCGCGACCTGCAGGGCAAGGCGGCCCGCCTCACCCTCGACGAGGGGCCCGCCGAGGCCGCGGCCAAGCCGGCCGAGCCGCCGGCGCAGGCCTAGCGCCGGCTCCGCGCCGCCGTTCTCCCACCTTTGCGGCGGGGGCCGGCGGCGCTACAGTCACCCGGCGTGCTGCTCCTCGAGTTCGCTGCCCAGGGCGTCCGTGGCGTGTCGCCGACCGGCGGCCGCGCCGCGCTGCGTCCGGGCTACAACGTGGTGGCCGCGGACGGCGCCGCGCTGCGCCGCCTGCTCGAGGCGCTGCTCCACCCCGACCCGCGCGACGGCGAGAGCCTGCCGCGCGCCGCCGCGGGACCGGGCGGCGCCTCGGTGCGGGCCGGGCTGACGCTCGTCGGCAACGACCGGGTCACCTACCGGCTGGTGCGCGACTTCGCGGCCGGCTGCCAGCTCCACCGGTTCGACGCCGAGAAGCGCTCCTTCGCGCTCGTCTCGCAGGACCTGGCCGAGATCGGCGAGGTCCTCCAGGCCACCATCGGCGTGCCGCCCGCGCCGCGGGGTCGAGGCGGGCTT
>DASTGK010000422.1:0-11431 GCA_035719085.1 Anaeromyxobacteraceae bacterium | reverse complement strand
GTTGGGATGGTCGTCGGGCAGCTCGCGCAGCGCCACCGCGTTGAAGCCGCGGATGACGTTGAGCGAGTTGCCGAGCTCGTGCGCGAACCCGGCGGCGATCCCGCCCAGCGTGGCGAGCCGGTCGGCCCGGAGCACCTCGCGGGTCTTCTGCTCCACCCGCTCCTCCAGCTCGGCGATGAGCCGCTGGTTCTCGCTGCGCCGCTCCTCGAGCCGGGCCGACATGTGGTTGAAGGCGCGCACCAGGTCGGCCAGCTCCTGGTCCTCCGGCGCCTCGAGCCGCACGCCCCGCTCCTCGGCCAGGTGCTCGGCCGCGTCGGCCAGCTGCACCAGCGGCTTCGTCACCTGGCGGATGAAGAGGGCGGTGAGCAGGTGGCCGAGCACGATCCAGAAGGCGCCGACCAGGGCCGCGCCCCAGGCCAGGTTCTGGGCGTTGCCCACCACCTCCTCGTGCTTGAAGTCGACGCGCACCGCGCCCACCACCTCGCCGCCGCGCAGCACCGGCGCGCTCGCCACGATCCCCTCGGGGTGGAGGAGCCGCAAGAGCGCCTGCAGCGCCCAGTCGGCCGACTGGAACTCGGAGGGCTGCACGCCCTCGGGGCAGGGCTCGCCGGTGCGCGAGCTGCACGCCAGCACCTTGCCGCCGCGGTCCACCACCCAGGCCCGGTCGAGCGGGGCGGAGGCCATGAGCCGCTCCAGCACCACCGGCAAGGCCTGCTCGCCGCCCGGGTCCACGCCGTCGGGGCGTACCCAGTGGGCGGCGGCGGTGGCGGCCGTCGAGGCGATGGCCACCCCCTCGCGCGCCAGCAGCTCCTGGCCGCGGATCACCTCGCGCCAGAGCGCCACCGCGGTGACGCCGGAGGTGGCGAAGATGATGACCCCGGCGATGAGGACGAAGAGCTTGAAGCGGAGCGTCACGGCGCCCCCGCCTCGGCGCGCCGCGCCGGCAGGGGCGCGCCGTCGAAGCGGTGGCAGGCGGCGCAGGCCTTCTGCTGGGCGTGCTCGGCGGCGCGGGCGTGGCAGCGGGCGCAGCCGGTCGGCGCGGCGGTCCAGGTGTGGGGCCGGTGGCAGTCGAGGCAGCGGGCGTGGCCGGCGCGGGCGTGCAGGCCGCCCTTCCGCATCTGCTCGTGGCAGGTGGTGCAGGCCGCCAGCCCCTGGCCCGGCGGCGCGTGCGGCTTGTGGCAGGCGGCGCAGGCCATCTCCATGGCGCCGCCGTGGTCGCCCATGGGCGCGTGGATGCCCTGGGCCGAGTGGCAGCGCATGCAGTCGCGCCGCGTCGGGCGCAGCCCGGGCTCGGTGGTGAGGAACTCGTGGCAGGCGAAGCAGTGGAGCTTCTCCATGCCCGAGACGCCGACGAGGTGCTTGCCGTGGCACTCGACGCAGGCGGCCGACACCGGCTCGAAGCCGTGCACGCTCGTGGCGTGGCACTTGACACAGGCGATCTTCTGCCGCTCGACGTGGACCGTGTGGCCGCGCGAGCCGCCCACCTGCGGCCACTTGGGATCGTGCGAGAGGTGGCAGGCGGCGCAGGCGCCCACCTCGACGTCGGCGTGCTGGCCGCGCGGCTTCCGGCCGGCCAGGAAGGCGCGGAGCATGGCCACGCCCTGCTCCGGCGTCGAGTGGTGGCAGCGCTGGCAGGCCACGTCCTTGTGGCTGCCGCCGAGCCAGAGGGCGAACTCGGGGCTGGCGCGGTGGCAGGTGGCGCAGAGCCGCGGGTCCTCGTCGACGAACCGCTTGAAGCGCAGGAAGGCGGCCGTCCCCGCCACCAGCAGGAGGGCGGCGGCGCCGAGGAGGACGTTCCGCGTGCCGGGGCCGAGGCGCATGCGCGAGCGGCCATCCTACCCGCTCTCCCGGCGGGCGTCGAAGGGACGCCCGGAAAACGAAGAGGGGCCGCGCGGCGGGCGCGGCCCCTCGGGTGCGTCGGGTCGGCGGAGCGGCTACGGCTTGTCGGTCATCCGCTCGTACTCGGCCGCGTGCTCGTGCTTCAGCGCCTCGACGCTGATGCGGCCGTTGATCCAGGCCCAGTTCATCGGGAAGATCGAGGGCTTCAGGTGCACGTTGTAGAAGTGCACCACGAAGAGGAAGGTGATGGCCAGCGTCGCCTCCTCGCCGTGGATGATCTGCGTGGCGGTGATGAGCCACGCCGGCGCGAACTTGGCGAAGAAGACCGGGAACCAGAAGACGAACCCGGTGCCGACCATCATCACGATGCCCCAGAACACCGCCCAGTAGTCGAACTTCTCCAGGTACATGTAGCGCTCGAACTTGGGGCGCTCCTTCTTCAGGCCGAGCATGAAGAGGATGTTGTCCTTCATGTCGAGGGCGTCCTTGGGCACCGGGAGCATCGACATGGGCAGCCGCTTCTGGGCCGCCAGGAACGTGAGGTAGAAGAGGTGGTAGACGGAGCTGATGATGATGAGCACCGCGCCGACGCGGTGCCACGTCGCCGCGCCCTCGGCCCCGCCGAAGATCTTGAGGAAGCCGCGCGAGTAGCCGGCCGCCTCGAGGTCGCCGGCGCCGCGCAGCGGCCAGCCGGTGACGCCGAGCAGGATGACGCCCGAGAGCATGAACCAGTGCTGGGCGCGCTGGTGGATGTCGAAGCGGACCACGCTCTTCAGCGCGTCGGCCGAGTGGCCGTGCCCCTTGGCGGCGAGCCGCTGGCGCAGCTCGTAGACGAAGTCGATGAGGACGTGGAAGGCGAAGAAGAGCAGCGTCAGCGTCGTCAGCCACGAGAAGGCGATGTGGGTGACGTGCGGGACGATGTGGCCGCCGATCTCCTGGATGGGCTTGTGCGCGATGAGGGCGGCGAAGTTGTCGGTGGCCCCCTCGTGGCAGCGGCCGCAGGTGGCCTTCTTGTTCTGGGCCGACACCGACGAGGCCGCCTCGGTCTTGGCGAGGATGCCGTGGGTGCCGCCGTCGGCGGCCGCGTGGCAGGAGACGCAGGTGGGCGCCACCTTGTTGCCGACGCGCACCATCCGGCCGTGGATCGAGTCGTGGTACGAGGCCTTCACCTCGGCGTTCAGGCCGGCCGCCTTGGCGTACTCCTCGTTGCCGTGGCAGGACTCGCAGACCTTCTGCAGCTCGCGCCGGTCGGCCGGGACGGCCACGCGGGCCGTGGCGTTCGGGACGTAGGGCTCGAGCTTCTTGGCGATGGCGTGCGGCGAGCCGTGGCAGGTGACGCAGGTCGGCCCGGCCACCTTGGCGTCGCCGGCCAGCCACTTGCCGTGGACGCTCTTGGCGAAGGCGCCGGCCTCGGCGTCGTGGCAGTTCTGGCAGGCGAGCAGCGCGCGCGGCGAGGAGAGCTTCTCCTTCTTCTCGCCCTCGCCCCAGACGGCCTTGGCGAGCCGCTCGACCTTGGCCGCGTCGGCCGGCGAGACCTTGGCCTCGCCGTCGTGCGGGCCCATCGAGTAGCCCTGGTGGCAGTCGGTGCAGCCGACGTTGTTCTGGCCGTGGACCGACGCGGCGAACTTGTCGAGGTGCTCGACCGCCGGGCCGTCACCGCCGGCCTTGTGGCACTCGAGGCAGCTGGCCGAGTCGGCCGGGAGGGCCGCGGGGGCGGCCGGGGAGGCGCCCTCGGCCGCAAGGGCCGACGGCGCGAGGGACAGCGCAATCGCAAGGAAGATGGCTCGCATAGGCTCCGGGCGGGGGTGCAATGGTGATGCCCTGGCACCCAAAAAGGCGCGCATTGTAACCGGTCGAATTTCTGTTGTTTTGATCCGACTCAAGACCGGCTCGGGTGCAGCGTTTGCGTGATCACGCCCCAGCCGGGAAAGGATGCGTCAGATCGGCGCTGGACAACGGAACGGCCCGGCCCTCTCGTCGAGGGTCGGGCCCGGACTCGAGGTCCGCTGTCGGTGGATCTACGCCTTCGTCTCCTGGGCCACCGGCTTCTTGGCCGCCGCGCCCGTGAGGACGCCGACCGCCGCGCCGGCCATGGCGCCGAGCACCGCGAAGAGCGAGGCGACGCCGGTCACGCCGAGCACCATGCCGAAGACGATGAGCGCGCGGACCACGAAGGTCGGCTGCACCGGGGTGCCGACGATGCCGCCGGCGAGGAGCAGGCCGGCGTAGCCGCCGTAGAGGATCGAGGGGAGGAGGGCGAGGGCGAGGAAGAGGGCGAGCCCGATGCCGGCGCCGATGAGGGAGGGGAGCTTGTTCTGGGTCATGGTCGTCTCTCCGTGAGCGCGTGGGCTCGCTGTGGAAGGTTCCGGGCGCCGCGTCGCGTCCGTGCTCCTCCCTCATTGCAGCCCGCTTGCCAGGCCGCGCCGACCAGCGATCAAGGGGTTGCGCCGGGCCGTGTCGGGAAGTCCCGACGGCCTGGCGGAGCAGCGCGACGCCTACCGGCTCGCCGTCACCTGGCGCAGGATGTCGAGCTCCTCGAGCGCCTTGCCGGCGCCGATGACGACGGCGCTGAGCGGGGCCTCGGCCAGGAAGACCGGCAGGCCGGTCTCCTCGCGCAAGAGGACGTCGAGGTTCTTGAGGAGCGCGCCGCCGCCGGCGAGGACGATGCCGCGGTCGGCGATGTCGCCGGCCAGCTCGGGCGGCGTCCGCTCCAGGGTCACCTTGACCGCCTCGACGATGCCGTTGATCGGCTCGGAGAGGGCCTCGCGGATCTCGGACGAGCTCACGGTGAGCGTGCGCGGGACGCCGGCGACGAGGTCGCGCCCCTTCACGTCCATGGTGAGCTCCTCCTCGGTGGGGTAGGCGGTGCCGATCCCCATCTTGATGAGCTCGGCCGTGCGCTCGCCGATGAGCAGGTTGTACTTGCGCTTGATGTGCTGGATGATCGCCTCGTCCATCTTGTCGCCGGCGACACGCACCGAGCGGCTGTAGACGATGCCGCCGAGCGAGATCACCGCGACGTCGGACGTGCCGCCGCCGATGTCGACGATCATGTTGCCGCTGGGCTCGGTGATGGGGAGCCCGGCGCCGATGGCCGCGGCCATCGGCTGCTCGATGAGGTAGACCTCGCGCGCCCCGGCGCTCTCGGCCGCCTCGCGCACCGCCCGCTTCTCCACCTCGGTGATGCCCGAGGGGATGCCGATGATGATGCGCGGCTTCACGAAGGACCGCCGGTTGTGGGCGGTCTGGATGAAGTGGCGGAGCATCGCCGCCGTCACCTCGAAGTCGGCGATGACGCCGTCCTTCATCGGCCGGATGGCGACGATGTTGCCCGGGGTGCGCCCGAGCATCTCCTTCGCCTCCTTGCCGACCGCCAGCACCTTGCGGCCGCCGCGCGCGTCCTGCTGCACGGCGACCACCGAGGGCTCGTTCGAGACGATGCCCTGGCCGCGGATGTAGATGAGGGTGTTGGCGGTCCCGAGGTCGATGGCCAGATCTCGGGAGAGGATGTTGTGGAGCCAGTCGAGCACGGGGCGGCAATCTAGCACGGCGGGGCGCGTGAACAACCCCGGACGCGCTGCGTCATGGGGGTGTCAGCGGGCCGCGCCGGGCGCCGCCGACGGGGGAGCCGCCGCGCCGGTTGCACCATCGGTGCTCGGCGACGGCGGGGGCGGCGCGGCCAGGTGGCGCCCGATCCAGGAGAAGACCTCCTCGTGGAAGCGGCGGCTGTTGCGCGGCTTCAGGATCCAGTGGTTCTCGTCCGGGAAGACGAGGAGGCGCGACTCCACCCCGCGCCGCTGCAGCGCCGTGAAGGTGGAGATCCCCTGCGTCACCGTCACCCGGTAGTCGAGCTCACCGTGGGTGACGAGCGTGGGCGTCCTCCAGCGCTCCACGAAGGCCGAGGGGGAGTGGCGGGCGTAGGCGGCCGGCCGCTCCCAGGGGCGCCCCAGCTCCCACTCCGGGAACCAGAGCTCCTCGGTGTCGTAGTAGGCGGCCTGGAGGTCGAAGTCGCCGGCGTGGGCCACCAGGCAGCGGAAGCGGTCGGTCTGGCCGTTGATCCAGTTGACCATGTAGCCGCCGTAGCTGGCGCCGGCGGCGCAGAGCCGGGCGCCGTCGGCCTCGCCCGAGGCGACGGCCGCGTCGGTGAGCGCCATCACGTCCTGGTACGGCGCGCCGCCCCAGTCGTCGCGGACCGCGTCGGTGTAGGCCTGCCCCCATCCGGTCGAGCCGCGCGGATTGGGCAGCACCACCGTCCAGCCCCGGGCCGCGTAGAGGGCCGGGTTCCAGCGCCAGCTCCAGGCGTCGTTCCAGGCCCCCTGCGGCCCGCCGTGGACGAGCACCACGCCCGGGTGGCGCTCCCCCGGCCGGTGGCCGGGTGGCGTGACGAGCCAGCCGTGGACGGCGGCGCCGTCCTTCCCCTTCGCCTCGAGCCGGCGCACCTCGCTCCGCGCCACCGCGTCCATGACGCGGGCCCCGAAGCGGGTGAGGACCTTGGGGCAGAGCCCCTCGCCCCGCTCGCAGCGGCCGACGAGCGCCACCTCGCCCGGCGCGAGCAGCGAGTCGACCACCGCCGCGAGGGCGCGGCCGTCGCCCGAGGGATCGACGGCGGCGAGGTGCCCCTCGATTCCACCCACGCGGCGCGGCGCGCCCGCCGCCGGCGAGACCTCCCAGACGGTCGAGCGGCCCGCCTCCACCGCGGTGAAGCGGAGCGCGCGGCCGCCGTCGACCCACCAGAGCGCGTCGGCCGAGACGTCGAGCTCGGCGGTGAGGTCGCGCTCGCCGCGACCGTCCGGGCCGGCCACCAGGACGTGCCGCCGGTCGGCCTCGTAGCCGGCGCGCGGCTGGCGCAGCCAGGCGAGCCGCTTGCCGTCGGGCGAGGGGCGGGGCGTGCCGTCCCAGCCGGGCGCGCTGGTGAGCTTCGTCGCCGCGCCACCCGCCATGGGGACGGCGTAGAGGTCGCCGTTGGTCGAGACGGCCTCCACCGGGTCGCTCACCGCCACGTAGTAGACGGTCCGGCCGTCGGGCGAGACGGCCACGTCGGCCAGGTCGCCGCGCTGCACCGGCGGCGCGTCGCGGTCGCCGGGCGTGAGGTCGAGGAGCGGTCCGCCGTCGAGCGGAACGCGCACGAGGTGGACGCGCTTGCGCGTCCGCCACTCGTCCCAGTGGCGGAAGAGGAGCCGGTCGGCGGCGTAGGGCTGCCCCTCGGCGGCCTTGTCCGCCCGCTCGTTGCAGGCGAGGTCGGCGCCGCAGGCGGGATCGACCTCGGCGAGCGCGAGGAGCGCCGCGCCGTCCGGCGTGAAGCGGTACTCGACCACGCCCCCCGGCACGCGCGGCGCCGGCCGGGCCTCGCCGCCGGCGAGGTCGAGCAGGTACACGCGGGGCTCGCCGCCGCGCGTCGAGACGAAGGCGACCCGCTGGCCATCGGGCGAGAAGCGTGGAGCTCGAACCTTCTCCTCGCCGAAGGTGAGCCGGCGCGGCGCGCCACCCTTCGCCTCGACCACCCAGAGCGCCGAGAGGAGCCTGGCGCCGTCCGGCGCCGGGTGGGCCACGGTGAAGGCCACCAGCCGCCCGTCGGGCGAGAGGGCCGGGTCGCCCACGCGGTCGAGGTCGAGCAGGTCGTCGATGGTGAGCGGATGGCGCACCCCGGCGGCCGCCGGGGCGGCGAGGAGCGCGATCGCGAGGAGCAGGCCGGTCATGGAGGCCGCTTGTACCACGCACCCGGGGCAGCGGACCGACCGTGGGTCCTTGGGCCGGCCACACCCGGCGCGGTACGCTGCTCGGCTGATGGTCCACGCGGTCGAGGTGCGCCCTCCGTGCCCCAAGTGCGGCTACCTGGTCGATCCCACGGCCGGGGCGGTCAACTTCTGCCCGGCCTGCGGCCAGGACCTCCGGGGCGCGGTGGCGCGGCCGGCGCCGGTCGACCCCTTCCTCAACACCGTGGTGGCCGACCGCTACCGGCTCCTCTCGCTCGTCGGCGAGGGCGGCATGGGCTCGGTCTACAAGGCCGAGCACGTGCGCATGGGCAAGGCGCTCGCGCTGAAGCTGCTGCGCGGCGACTTCGCGCGCGACCCGGGCGCGGTGGCCCGCTTCCGGGCCGAGGCGCAGATCGTCTCGCGCCTCTCGCACCCGCACACCATCGCCGTCTTCGACTTCGGCGAGCTCGAGGGGGCCGCCGGCTTCTACCTGGCGATGGAGTACGTGCCGGGGCAGGACCTCTCGGCGCTGCTGCGCCGCGAGGGGACGCTCGGCGAGGTGCGGGCCGTCGAGATCGCGCAGCAGATCCTCGGCTCGCTGGCCGAGGCGCACGACGCCGGCATCGTCCACCGCGACGTGAAGCCGGGCAACGTCATGCTCATGACGACCCGCTCCGGCGAGGACTTCGCCAAGGTCCTCGACTTCGGCATCGCCAAGCTGCGCGACGACCTGGCGGGCGTCTCCACCACCTCGGTCGGCGCCATCGTCGGCACCCCCAGCTACCTCTCGCCCGAGCAGGCGCGCGGCGAGCTCATCGACGCCCGCTCCGACCTCTACTCGGTGGGCGCGCTGCTCTACGAGCTCGTGGCCGGGCGGCCGCCCTTCCACGGCAAGAGCCCGGTGGCCATGGTCTCGGCCCACCTGCACGAGCCGCCGCCGCCGCTCCTCGAGGTGGCGCCCGGTGTCTCCGAGGAGCTCGCCGCCCTCGTCCACAAGGCGCTGGAGAAGCGCCCCGACGACCGCTGGGCCTCGGCCGACGAGATGCGCGGCGCGCTCCTTCAGCTCGGGGCGCCGCGCCGGAAGGCCGCCGCCCGGGCGGCCGCCACGCCGCGCACGCCGCTCGTCCTCACCGGCGAGCTGGAGATCGCCCGCCGCGAGGACTTCGCCGAGTTCGAGCGCGAGGTGACGAAGCTGCGCCGCAGCCGCGTGGCCGCGCCGCTGGCCGCGGCCCTGCTCGTCGCCGGGGCCGGCCTCACCGCCTGGCGCTGGCCCGACGTCTACGAGCTCCTGCGCGCCCGGGCGCCCGAGGCGGCGGCGCTCCTGCCCGACGCCCTCCGCCCGCCCGACCTCTTCGACGGCGAGGAGCACGAGCCGAACAACTCGCCCGCCCAGGCCAACCCGCTCCCCATCCCGCCCGGCCCCGACGGCGCGCCGGGCGGCGGGCTGGCGGTGGTGCGCGGCCACCTCGGCGCCAAGGTCTCCGACACCTCGGGCGACATCGACGTCTTCAAGATCGTGGTCCCGCCGCTCCCGGGCCCGCGCCGGCTCGTGGCCGAGTGGTCCGGCGAGGTGGACGGCGAGGGGATCCGCGGCCTCGACGTGCAGCTCACGCTCAACCGGCAGCGGGAGGCCGGCTCGGAGCGGACCAGCGCGCCGCTCGTGGCCAACGTCGACCGGAACGGGCCGGGCAAGCCGGAGGTGCTGGTGGCGCCGGTCGAGCCGGGCACCTACTACCTGGCGGTGCGCGAGCGCCACCGCGACGACACCGGGCCGGTGGAGAAGCCGTCCGACTGGTACCGGCTGAAGGTGCACCTGGCGTCGCCGGAGGAGAACCCCTGAAACGGAAGCGGGGCCGGCCCCCTGAAGGACCGGCCCCGCGGGACCATCGGGTGCGTCGGAGGCTTACGCCTCGGCCTCGATCTTCACCTTGGCCTTGCCGACCACCTCGGAGTGCAGCTTCACCGGCACCTCGAAGTCGCCGACCGTCTTGAGCGGCTCGGCGAGGTCGATCGACCGGCGGTCGATCTGCAGGCCGCGGGCGGCCAGCGCCTCGGCGATGTCGAGCGCGGTGACGGAGCCGTAGAGCTTGTCCTGCTCGCCGACCTTGCGCTTCAGCGTGACCGCGGTGTCGGCCAGCCGCTTGGCGACCGCCTCGGCCGAGGCCTTCAGCTTGGCGGCCTTGGCCACGGCGACGGCCTTCTGGTGCTCCAGCTCCCGGACGTTCTTGGGGTTGGCGAGCACCGCCAGCCCGCGGGGCAGCAGGAAGTTCCGCCCGTAGCCGGGCTTCACCTCGACCAGCTCGCCGCCCTTGCCCAGGTTCTCGACGTCTTCACGAAGGATGAGCTTCATGGTGGCCTCCTCCTACGCCGTCCCCGCCGTGTAGGGCAGGATGGCGAGCATGCGCGCGCGCTTGACCGCGGTCGCGACCTCGCGCTGGTGCTTGGCGCAGTTGCCGCTGATGCGGCGGGGGATGATCTTGCCGCGCTCGGTGAGGAAGTACTTGAGCGCCTGCTGGTCCTTGTAGTCGACCTTCAGCGTCTTGTCGGCGCAGAACCGGCAGACCTTCCGGCGGCCGAAGCCGCGGCCCCGGCCGCCCTCCTCGCCGCCGCGATCGCCGCGATCGCCGCGATCCTCGCGGTCGCCGCCGCGGCCGCCTCCGAACGACTTGCCGGCGCCGCCGCCGAAGCCGCCACCGCCACCGAACGACTTGCCACCACCCATGTCAGGACGGGCCATGTCTACTCCTCCCCCCGCTCGAACCCACCGGCCTCGCCCTCGAGGCCCTCGCCGAACTCGCCGCGCTCCTCGCGGGGCTTCGGCGCCTCCTCGACCGGCTCGATCTTCACGTCGGCCTCGACCTGGCGCGACTCGAAGTCGACGTCCTCGGCCAGCTTCACCGACTGGAACTTCACCACGGAGTCGATCATGCGCAGGTTGCGCTCGAACTCGGCCACCAGGCCGGGCGCGCCCACGTAGAGGCAGTGCATGTAGAGCGCCTTCGGGTTCTTCCCGATCGGGAAGGCGGTCTTGCGCTTGCCCTGGTTGGTGAACCGGATCACCTTGCCGCTCTCGCGCGCCACCATGCCGCGCAGGCGCTCCTTGATCTCCTCCACCTGGTCGTCCGGCGTCTCCGCCTTGAGCAGGTAGATGGTCTCGTACTCGCGCACGAGACGCTTCGTCGCTTCGGCCATCGGTACTCCCCTTGGATTCACAGCGGCGGTTCGCCCGCCGCGAGGAGCTGCAGTTGCTCGCCGCCCCGGGGCCCCATGCCCCGGCGCGCCGTCCTACGTCACGCCGTCGGCTCGCGCCGGCGGTTCACCTGGTTCATCGCCTTGGCCGCCCCGAGCGTGCAGCAGAGCCGGGTCGCCTCGGCCGCCCACTCCACGCTGGCCTCGACCTTGGCGTCGTCGGCCCGGGCGAAGCGCCCGAGCACCCAGTCGGCCGGGTCGACCTGCGCCGGGGGGCGCCCCACGCCGACGCGCACCCGCGCGTAGTCGGGGGAGCCGACGTGGGCGTTGACGCTCTTCAGCCCGTTGTGCCCGCCGTGGCCGCCGCCGACCTTGAGCTGGACCCGGAACGGATCGAGCTCGAGGTCGTCGTGGACCACCACGAGGTCCGGGAGCTCGAGCTTCCAGAACTCGAGCGCGGGCCGCACGGCCTCGCCGGAGTGGTTCATGAACGTCTGCGGCTTCATCAGCCAGACCCGCTCGCCGTCGATCCGGGCCTCGGCCAGCTCCGCCCCGAACTTCTTCAGGGAGAAGCCGGCCCCGAGGTGACGCGCCAGGTGGTCGACCACGAACCAGCCGACGTTGTGGCGCGTCCGCGCGTACGCGTCCCCGGGGTTCCCGAGACCGACGACGAGCTTCACGGGCGTTACTTCTTCTTCTCGCCGCCCTTG
>DASTGK010000421.1:0-7775 GCA_035719085.1 Anaeromyxobacteraceae bacterium | reverse complement strand
GCGAGCGGGCCGCCGTAGAGGCCGCCCGCCAGGACGGCGTCGAAGGCGGGCGGCGCGGCGTAGCAGCCGCCGCAGATGGGATCGGGGCCGGGCAGGCCGCAGCGCACGCAGCCCGGCGGCACCGGCTCCACCGCGGCCTCGCAGGGGGCGCAGAACGGACCGGGGCCGCAGGGCGCGCCGCAGGCGGCGCAGGCCGGCGGCCAGGCGAGGTCGAGGAGGGCGTCGAGGAGCGGCCGGAGCACGACGCCCGCTGAAGCACGCGCCGTGCCCGGCTACCGGACGAGCAGCCCGAGCCCCTTCATCTCCTTCGGCTGCGGGAGGCCCATCACCTGGAGCGCGGTCGGCGCCACGTCGGCCAGCACCCCCTGCGGGCGGAGCTTGGCGCCGCGCAGCTCGGGATCGGCCAGGATGAAGGGGACCGGGCCGAGCGTGTGGGCGGTGTGCGGCTCGCCGGTCTCCGGGTCGACCATCATCTCGCAGTTGCCGTGGTCGGCCGTGACCAGCATGGCCATGCCCTGCGCCTGGGCCGCCTTCCAGAGCCGGCCGACGCACTCGTCCACCGTCTTCACCGCCTTCACCGCGGCGTCGAGGACGCCGGTGTGCCCGACCATGTCCGGGTTGGCGTAGTTGACGAGGACGAAGCCGTACTGGCCGGTGGCGATGGCGGCGGTGAGCTTGTCGGTCACCTCGCGCGCGCTCATCTCCGGCTTCTCGTCGTAGGTCTTCACGTCGCGCGGCGAGGGGACCAGGATCCGGTCCTCGCCCGGGAAGACGGTCTCGCGCCCGCCGTTGAAGAAGAAGGTGACGTGGGCGTACTTCTCGGTCTCGGCGCAGCGCAGCTGCCTCAGGCCGGCGCGGCTCACGATCTCGGGGAAGATCTCGTCGAGCCCTTGCGGCGGGAAGGCGACCGGCCAGCCAAAGGTCTCGTCGTACTGGGTCATGCAGACGTAGGCCGAGAGGCGCGGCACCACCTGGCGGTCGATCTCCTTGAAGTCGGGCTCGGCCAGGGCGCGGCTGATCTCGCGGGCGCGGTCGGCGCGGAAGTTGAAGAAGATGACGGCGTCGCCGTCGCGCACCGGGCCGACCGGCCGGCCGTCGGCGTCGACCACCACGGTCGGCTTCACGAACTCGTCGCCGTCGCCGCGGGCGTAGGAGGCCTCCATCGCCGCCACGCCGCCCTGCGCCTTGAACCCCTCGCCGCGCACCAGCGCCGCGTAGGCCTGGCCGACGCGGTCCCAGCGCTTGTCGCGGTCCATGGCGAAGTAGCGGCCGGTGACGGTGGCCACCTGGCCGTAGCCGTGCTCGGCGATGCGCCGCTCCAGCTGGCGCAGGTACTCGAGGCCGGAGCGGGGCGGCGTGTCGCGCCCGTCCATGAAGGCGTGGACGAAGCAGCGGGCCACGCCCTCGCGCTTGGCGAGGTCGAGGCAGGCGTAGAGGTGCTCCTGGCTCGAGTGGACGCCGCCGTCGGAGACGAGCCCCATGAGGTGGAGCGCGCCGCCGGCCGCCTTGGCCTTGCGGCAGGCGAGCACGAGCGCGTCGTTCTGGAAGAAGGAGCCGTCCTCGACCGCGCGGTTGATGCGCACCAGGTCCTGGTAGACGATCCGGCCGGCGCCGAGGTTGGTGTGGCCGACCTCGGAGTTGCCCATCTGCCCCTCGGGCAGGCCGACCGAGAGGCCGCTCGTCTGCACCGACGTCGTGGGGTACTCGCGCATGAGCGCGTCGACGTTGGGCGTGCCGGCGAGGGCGATGGCGTTGGCCTCGCGCTGGGCGCGCAGCCCCCAGCCGTCGAGCACGACGAGGAGGACGGGCTTGATCTTGGGCACGGGAGCCTCGGAGCTTGCGGGGTGGGCGCTGCGGGCGCCGCGATATTAGGGCGGCGGCGGCGGTGGCTCAAGGCGGCGGGGGCCGAGCGGACGGTGGGTACGCGTCGCCGCCGGCGGGGCTGGCGTCCGCCCGGCTCCTGAGGGATCCTGGCGACGCCAGCGGGGCGGACCCCGCGTCGCGCCCGGGCCGCCCGGGCGCCGAGCCGTTGGGCCGCCACCCGGACGCGCATGACGCTCCGAACCAAGCTCACCTCCCTCGTCGCCCTCAACACGCTCGTCGTCCTGGCGCTCTTCGTCCTGTCCGCGTTGGTGGTCATCCGGCGGGCGGCCTTCGAGGAGACCGGGGAGCGGGCCCTGGCCGTGGCGCGCCAGGTGGCGTCGCTGCCGGCGGTGGTGGAGGCGTTTGGCCGGCCGGACCCGGCCGCCACCATCCAGCCGCTGGCGGAGACCATCCGCAAGAGCACCCAGGCCGAGTTCATCGTGGTCGGCAACATGCAGCTCATCCGCTACAGCCACACCAACCCGGCCGAGATCGGCAAGCACATGGTGGGCGAGGACGACGAGGCGGTGCTCCACGGCCGCGAGAGCGTCACGCAGGCGGCCGGGACCATGGGGCTCTCGGTGCGCGGCAAGGCGCCGGTCTTCGACCGCGCCCACCGCCAGGTCGGCGTGGTCTCGACCGGCTTCCTGGTGCAGGGGATCGAGCTCCGGGTCCGCCGGCTGGTGCTCGGCGTGGCCATGGCGTGCGCCGTCGCGCTCCTGCTCGGCCTCGTCGGCGCCCACCTCCTGTCGGGCCACTTCAAGGCCCAGATCCTCGGCATGGAGCCGCAGGAGATCGCCTTCGCCACCCGGCAGCAGGCGGCGATCCTGGAGGCGATCCACGAGGGCGTGCTGGCGGTCGACGCCCAGGCGCGGGTGGTCACCTGCAACCGCGAGGCGAAGAAGATCCTGCGCGTCGGCGACGACGAGGTGGTGGGGCGCCCGATCACCGACGTGCTCCCGGTGAGCCGGCTCCCCGAGGTCCTCGCCACCGGCGTCCCGCAGTACGGCCAGCCGCTGGTCGCCGGCGAGGCGCTCCTGCAGACGAACCGCGTGCCGGTGCACCTCGAGGGGCGCGTCATCGGGGCGGTGGCCACGTTCCGCGAGAAGCTGGAGCTCGAGGAGATCGAGAGCCGGCTCGCCGACGTCGGCCGCTACGTCGAGGACCTGCGCAGCCAGCGTCACGAGTTCATGAACCGGCTGCACCTCATCCTGGGGCTCATCCACGCCTCGGACTACGCGGGCGCCCAGGCGGTCATCGAGCGCGTCAACGACGAGTACCAGCGCGCGCTCGACTTCTACCTGGCGCGCATCCGCGATCCGGCCGTGGTCGGGATCCTGGTCGGCAAGACCCACCAGGCGCGCGAGCTGGGGATCGACCTGGTGGTGACGCCCGACTCGCTCCTCTCCCGCCCCTGCCCGCACCGCGACGCGGTCGTCACCATCCTGGGGAACGCCGTGGCCAACGCCATCGAGGCGCTGCAGGCGATGGGGGCCGCCGCGCCGGCGCGCCGCGAGGTGCGGGTCTCGGTGCGCGAGGAGCCGGAGCGCCTCCTGGTCGAGGTGAGCGACAACGGCCCCGGCGTGGCGCCCGCCGACCGCGCGCGGCTCTTCGACGCCGGCGTCACCACCAAGGGCGCTGGGCGCGGCCTCGGCCTCGCCATCGTGGCCCGGCTGGTGGGCGCCGCGGGCGGCGCGGTGGCCTTCGAGGACGCGGCGCAGGGCGCTCGGCTGCGCGTCACGCTGCCCAGGGAGGGCGCGGCATGAGCGACGAGCGGATCCCGGTGCTGGTGGTCGACGACGACTTCATGATCGCCCAGCTCCACGCGCGCTGCGTGGAGCAGGAGCCCGGCTTCGCGGTGGCGGGCGTCGCCCACACCTGCAAGCAGGCGCTGGCGATGGCCCGCCAGCTCCGGCCGACGCTGGTGGTGCTCGACGTCTACCTGCCGGACCGGCCTGGCCTGGAGGTGGCGCGGGGGATCCGCGCCGCGAACCTCCCCTGCGACTTCATCCTCATCACCGCCGCCAGGGAGGTATCGGTCATCGAGGAGGCGTTCCGGCTCGGGATGTTCGAGTACCTCATCAAGCCGTTCCGGCTCGACCTGCTCGGCGGCACCCTGCGGAAGTACCGCGAGTTCCGCGCCCACCTGCGCTCGTCGACCGATCCGGACCAGGGCTTCGTCGAGGGGCTGAAGAGCCTGCGGGGCGCGCGCGCCGCGCCGCCCGAGGAGCCACGCCCCGCCCCGAAGGGCATCGACGCGCGGACGCTCGAGCGGGTGGCGCAGATCCTGAGGGCCCTGGCGGCGCCGAGCGGCGCCGAGCAGGTGGCGCAGCGGGCCGGGGTCAGCCGCTCCACGGCGCGCGCCTACCTGAACCACCTCGTCAAGCTCGGGGACGCCGACGAGCTCCTGCAGTACGGCGCCGTCGGCCGGCCCCAGGTGCTCTTCCGCGCGAAGCGCTAGCGGGCGGCGGCCGTCCGCTGCGGCCGCCGCCCGCCGGCGCACCCCGCGCTACGGCACGACGGACGACGGCACGGCGGCGGGCTGGGTCGCGGCGCCGCGCCGGAACAGGTAGAGCGTGGCGCCCAGCCCGCACGCCGCCGCGAAGCTCATCCAGTAGCCGGGCGCGGCCTTGTCGCCCGTCTCGTGGATGAGCCAGGTGGAGATGGCCAGCGAGGAGCCGCCGAGCGTCGTCGCCAGGCTGTAGGCCAGCGAGAAGCCGGCGGTCCGCACCGCGGCCGGCACCACCTCGGTGAGCGCCACCACCATGGCGCCGTTGTAGCAGCCGTAGATCGCCGAGAGCCACAGCTCGACGCCCAGCATCTTGCCGAAGGTGGGGTCCTTCACGAGCCAGGCCAGGGACGGGTACACCGTCAGCAGCGCCGCGACGCAGACGGCCACCAGGATCGGCTTGCGGCCGATGCGGTCGGAGAGCGCGCCCGAGATCGGCAGCCAGACGAAGTTCGAGAGCCCGACCGCCACGGTCACCATGAGGCTGTCGGTGACCGAGAGCTGCAGCACGTTCTTGCCGAACGACGGCGTGTAGACGGTGATGAGGTAGAACGACACCGTCGTCATCACCACCATGGCCATGCCGCCGAGCACCACCTGCCAGCTGCCGAGCAGCGCGCGCAGGATCTCGCGCCCGCGCGGCAGGTGCGCCTGCGCCCGGCGCTTGAACTCCTCGGTCTCCTGCAGCGAGCGGCGGATGAGGAAGATGAACGGCACGATGAGGCACCCGATCAGGAAGGGGATGCGCCAGCCCCACTCCGCCACCTGCGCCGGACCGAGCGTCTTGTTGATGGTGAACCCGAGGAGCGCCCCGACGACGATGGCGATCTGCTGGCTGGCCGACTGCCAGCTCACGTAGAAGCCCTTGCGCCCGGGGGTGGCCATCTCCGCGAGGTAGACGGAGACGCCCCCCAGCTCGACGCCGGCCGAGAACCCCTGCAGCAGGCGGCCGGTGAGCACCAGGAGCGGCGCCGCGACGCCGATCGTGGCGTACCCCGGGACGAACGCGATCAGGACCGTCCCGAGCGCCATGATGCCGAGCGTGACGATGAGCCCCTTCCGGCGGCCGACGCGGTCGATGTACGAGCCGAGCACGATGGCGCCGACCGGGCGCACCAGGAACCCGGCGGCGAAGCTCATGAAGGCGGCCATGAGCGAGACGAACTCGCTCTCGCTCGGGAAGAACGCCTTCGCGATGTTGTTGGCGTAGATGCCGAAGAGGAAGAAGTCGTACATCTCGAGGAAGTTGCCGCTGGTGACCCGCAGCACCGTCCTGATCTTCTCGCCCCGGAGGCTGGCGGTCGTCATGGTGGTCCTCCTGCGTTCGCTGGTGGTGGGCGCGGCGGCCGAGGTCAGAAGATGAGCCGCATCCCGGCGGCCAGCTCGGTCTGGGAGGCCGAGGCGCCGGCCACGTCCGCCGCCAGCCGGCCGGCGACGGCGCCGTTGGCGCGGTAGCCCCCGCTCACCCGGGCGTGGTCGAGCGCCAGGTAGACCTGCGTCAGCTTGTTGAAGTGCCAGATGGCCGAGCCGTAGAGCGTGGCCTTGCTCCCCGAGCCGGTGGCGGTGGCGGCGGAGGTGTCGGCGAACTGGCGGATGGTGTTGCCGCCGCCGTTGGTGGCGGCGTTCGAGACCTTGATGCGCTGGAAGCCGGCGTCGAGCTCCAGGTGCTCGGCGACCGGGGCCACCTTGGCGGAGACGGTGAAGGCGTCGTCGGTCCGGCGGCCCAGCGCGTCCTGGGCGGCCTGGTAGCGGAAGTACCCGGCGTTGAGCCGCACCTGCCCGAGCTGGTAGTTGCCGCCCACCGAGAAGGAGCGCTGGTTGTTGCCGTCGTTGCTCGCCTCGTCGAAGAAGGCCGAGACGTCGACCGGCGCGAGGTTCAGGGCGAGGCCGGCCGCGCCGCTGCTGTTGCGGGAGAAGCTCCCGGGCTCCCCGCCGAACTGGTAGCCGAGGCCGGCCACCACGTGCTCGCCGAGCTTCTTCTTCCAGACGACGCCGTTGTCGTAGCGGGTGCCGGTGGCGCTCCCGGCGAAGAAGATGAGCTGCTTGAAGTTGTTCACGTTGGTCCAGCCGCCCTCGTCCAGCGTGACGTTGGCCGTGCCGTAGGGATCGGCGTAGCTCTGGGCGAAGTCGCGCGCCAGCGTGTTCTGGCGGCCGAAGGTGAGCTTGCCGAGGTCGCCCTCGAAGCCGGCCCAGCAGTCCCGGTTGAAGAGCACGCCGGGGGAGTCCATGTTGCCGGTGGGCAGCTCGAACTCGCTCTCCAGGCGGAAGATCGCCTTCAAGCCGTCGCCCTCGACGAGGGCCTGGCTGCCGGTCAGGCCCCAGCGGTTCCCGCTGAACCACGAGACCTGGTAGCCGGTCTGGCGGCCGCCCGCGGCGTCGGCGTGGTCGACGGTGCTCAGGGTCGGCTCGAGGAGGGCGTAGAGCGCCACCTGGGTCCGGGGCGTCTTGTACCGGAGCCCCACGCCCGGCTCGTAGCCGACGGCCTCCGGGGCGGCGCGAGCCGTGGAGGCGGCCTGCGACGCGGCGGGCGCCGCGGCCGGGGCCAGGTCGGCGGGGGTGGCGCCCGCCGGCGCGTTCTGCGCCCGGGCGGCGGCGGCGAGGAGGAGGGAGAAGGCGGCGACGGCGGCTCTCATGTCGGGCTCCTGGTGTCGCGCGTGCGCGGCTCGCGCCCGCTGGTGGATCCCCGCGCCGCCGCCGCGCTTCGGCGCCGTCCCGAGGATTGAGCAATCCAATGCCAATCGGTCGGGCACCAGCAAGCCGCCGCGGGATTGCCGTCGATGAATGATTTCCGGTGGTACTGCGCGTTGTGTCGATAAGCGCAGCGGCCGCGCGGCGAGGGCCGCCCTCGCCCGGGTCCGCGAGCGCTCACGCGGCCGCGCCCGGCGGCCCCGCTACCCCACCCGCTCCTTCAACCAGTCCGCGGCATACGCCAGCGTCTCCGCCGTCACCTCGTGCGCGGCGTCATACTCCCGGTGCACGAGCCGGTCGCCGAGCGCCGGGCGGAGGAGGTCGCGGATCTCGCGGCCGCGCTCGGGGCCGAGCACGGGATCGCGCAGGCCGTGGAGGACGAGCACGTCGAGGCCGGGGAGCGGCCCCTGCGGCGGCGGCTGGCCGGGGATGACGCGGCCGGAGTGGAGGATGGCGCCGCGCACCAGGTCGGGGCGCGCCAGCGTGGCGGCGAGCGCCATGGCGGCCCCCTGGCTGAAGCCGAAGAGGAAGGTGCGCGCCGGATCGGTGCCGAGCGCGGCCGGCGCCTGCGCCAGCCAGCCGGTGAGGAGCTCGCGGCTCGCCGCGGCCTGCGCCGCGTCGGCGCGCGGCGGCGAGGTGCGCCAGTCGAGCGCGTACCAGGCGTAGCCCATCGGCTCGGCCTCGTTCGGCGCCCGGAGCGACGCGACCTGCAGGC
>DASTGK010000420.1:0-5703 GCA_035719085.1 Anaeromyxobacteraceae bacterium | reverse complement strand
GGGCCCTCGACGCCGACGCCTTCCGGCGGCCGCGCGGCTGGCTGACGCGGGAGGGCGCGGTCGATCCGGCCCGGGTGGAGGAGGACGCGCGCGGCGCCCGCGGCGACGCGGCGGGGGCGCTCGCGGCCGCCGCGGCGCTGGCCGTGCTGGTGCTGGCGCTGGTGGGGCTCGGGGGGCTCTCGCTCGCCGGGCGGGCGCTGGTGCGCCACCGCCAGGCCTACCTCTACGTGGCGCCGGCCATGCTCGGCACGCTGGTGCTCGTCTTCTTCCCCTTCCTCTACGGCATCGCCCTCTCGTTCACCGACTCGAACCTCTACAACGTGAACGCGCCGCTCGGGGAGCTCTGGATCGGGCTCAGGAACTACGCCGCCATCCTGGGCGACTTCTCCGTGGCGAAGCGCGGCGCCGACGGCTCGCTCGTCTGGAACTACCTGAACTTCTACTGGACGCTCGGCTTCACCATCGTCTGGACCGTCACCAACGTCGCCTTCGGCGTGAGCTTCGGGCTCCTCCTCGCGCTCGTGCTCGACGTGAAGGGGCTGGCCCTGCGGCCGGTCTACCGGGTGCTCCTCATCCTGCCGTGGGCCATGCCCAACTACATCACCGCGCTCATCTGGAAGGGGATGTTCCACCGCCAGTTCGGCGTGGTGAACCAGGCCCTGGCGCTCGTCGGCGTCGAGCCCATCTCCTGGTTCGACGCCCCCTTCACCTCGTTCCTCACCGCGCTCGCCACCAACGCCTGGCTCAGCTTCCCCTTCATGATGGTCGTCTCGCTCGGCGCCCTGCAGTCGATCCCGGCCGACCTCTACGAGGCGGCCCGCGTCGACGGCGCCAGCCGCTGGCAGCAGTTCCGCGCCATCACCCTGCCGTCGCTCCGCCCCGCGCTCGTCCCGGCCGTCATCCTCTCGGTGGTCTGGACCTTCAACATGTTCAACATCATCTACCTCGTCACGGGCGGCGAGCCGGGCGGCGCCACCGAGATCCTGATCACCCAGTCCTACAAGTTCGCCTTCGAGCGGTACCGCTACGGCTACGCCGCGGCCTACGCCACCGTCATCTTCGGCATCCTGCTCGTCTACGGCACCTTCCAGAACCGCGTCACGCGCGCCACGGAGGCCCTGTGATGGCCCGCTCGCGCGAGGAGCAGGTGCCGCACGGCCTCCTGCACGCCTTCCTGGTGCTGGTGGTGCTCGGCACCGTCTACCCGGTGCTCTGGGTCGTCTCCATCGCCTTCTCCGGCTCGCAGAACCTGGCCATCGCCGACCTGCCGCCGGAGCCGGGCGCGCTCGACCGGCTGCGCGCCATCGTCCCCTGGCCGGCCCGCTGGTCGGCCGCCAACTTCGTCGCGGTGATGAGCGACCAGCCCTTCGCCCGCTGGATGCTCAACAGCGCGCTCGTGGCGCTCGCCACCACCGTGGTGGGCGTGGCGCTCGCCTGCACCGCCGCCTACGCCTTCTCGCGCTTCACCTTCCCGGGGCGGCGGGCCGGGATGATGAGCTTCCTCGTGTCGCAGATGTTCCCGGGCACGCTCACGCTCATCCCGCTCTACGTCATCGTGGTGCAGTGGCTCGGCCTCGGCTCGACGCGGCTCGGCCTCGTCATCGTCTACGCCACCACCTCCATCCCGTTCTCGGTCTGGATGCTGAAGGGCTACTTCGACACCATCCCCAAGGAGCTGGAGGAGGCGGCGGTCATCGAGGGGGCGGGGCCGGGCACCATCTTCTGGACCATCGTCCTGCCGCTGGCCCGGCCGGCCATCGCCATCACCGCGCTCTTCTCGTTCATGACCGCCTGGAACGAGTTCATCCTGGCCGCCACCTTCATGGACCAGGAGGCGATGTACACCGCCCCGGTCGGCCTCAAGTTCTTCGTGGGCGGCTTCCAGCAGCAGTGGGGCTACTTCGCGGCCGGGTCGATCATCGTCTCGATCCCGGTCGTCGTCCTCTTCCTCTACCTGCAGAAGTACCTCGTCTCCGGCCTCACGGCCGGCAGCGTCAAGGGGTGAACCCCGCCCACAGGAGGCTATGGCCCATGACCCGCACCCGACTCCTCGCCGCCGCCCTCCTCGTCCTCGCCGCCGCCGCGGCCCGGGCGCAGGAGGTGGTCTTCAAGGACCCGACCGGCGACGACAACGGCCCCGGCAAGTACGTCTACCCCACCGACCCCGTCTACAAGCCCGGCTCCTTCGACCTCACCGAGCTCAAGGTGACGCAGAAGGGCGACAAGGTGACCTTCGCCGTCTCGGTCGACTCGGACCTCGAGGACCCGTGGGGCATGCCGGCCCCGGCCAACTTCTCGGTCCAGATGTTCTTCGTCCACGTCCAGACCGGGAAGGGCGGCGTGACCAAGGGGCTGCCCGGCACCAACGTGCAGTTCGCGCCCGAGGACGCCTGGAACAAGGTGGTCATCCTCTCGCCGCAGCCCGCCGGGCGCGTCCGCGCCGAAGTGAAGCAGAAGGCGGCCGACCTGAAGGAGCTCATCGTGGTGCCGAGCGAGGTCACCGGCAAGGGGCGCACCGTGAGCGCCACCGTCGACAAGAAGGAGCTCGGCGAGGGCGACCTGACGAAGTGGGGTTACCAGGTGCTGGTGCAGTCGAACGAGGGCTTCCCGGACAAGACCGACCTGCTCACCCGCAAGGTGAACGAGTACGAGGGGCAGCACCGCTTCGGCGGCGGCAACGACGGCGACTGCGACCCGCACGTCATCGACCTGCTCGCCGGCAAGGGCACCGGCGACAAGGCCGAGATCGAGCAGCAGCACCGGATGCTGGCCTACGAGTGCAACGCGGACGGGACGTCGAAGAAGCTCGCGACGCTCCGGATGGTCCGCAAGTAGGGGAGGGGACGACCAGTCGAGAGGTGACGTGGCAGCCGTTCGCGGTGACGAGGCGCTTCACAACGAGGAGAACGCAAATGAACGTGAGAACCGTGCTTCTGGCGGCGGCCGTGGCGGCCGTCGCGGTCCCGGCGAGCCGCGCGGCGGCCGTCGATCTCCACGGCTACCTGCGGTCCGGCATCGGCGGGAACAGCGGCGGCGGCCAGCAGGTCTGCTTCCAGACCCCGGGCGTGTCCTACAAGTTCCGCCTCGGCAACGAGTGCGAGAACTACGCCGAGCTGCAGTTCGACGAGCGGCTCTACAAGGACAAGACCGGCGTCGAGTTCCTGTACAGCGGCATGCTGGCGTACGTGACGCCGGGCGGCGGCGACTTCGAGAGCTTCAAGAACGGCAACTCGGACATCGCGCTGCGCCAGAACTGGATCGCGGCCAAGGGGCTGCCGTTCATGGGCGGGGCGTGGCTCTGGGTCGGCAAGCGCTACTACCACCGCAACGACCTGCACATGATCGACTTCTTCTACTGGGATCCGTCCGGCCCCGGCGCGGGCATCGAGGACGTCGAGCTCGGCCCGGTGAAGCTGGCCTACGCGCTCTTCCAGAACAAGAACGGCGATCTGCACACCGTCTGGCGCCACGACCTGCGCGTCCAGGGCATCGCCGTCAACCCGAACGGCTCGCTCGACGTGGGGCTCGACCTCTACTACGCGGCCGACCACACCGGGACGGCCAACCCGGACCGGCAGACCTGGAGCCCCTGGCTCACCGTCCAGCACACGCAGGTGGACGTGCTCGGCGGCTTCAACAAGCTCGCCCTGCAGTGGGCCACGGGCACCGCCGCCTCGATGAACCAGTACCCGGACACGAGCGCCACCGACAAGGCGCGCCAGTGGCGCGTCGTCGAGCACCTGGTGCTGCAGCCGGTGAAGGAGTTCTCCGGCACGCTGGCGGTCGTCTACCAGGACACCGAGCGGTTCTACGGCGGCGACAACAACCGCAAGTCGCTCGGCATCGGCGTCCGCCCGGCCTACCACTTCAACGACTACTTCAAGCTCCAGGCCGAGGTGGGCTACTCGCAGTCGCAGCGCAAGGCGATCCTCGGCAACACCAACACCCGCACCGCCTCGCTCACCAAGCTGACGCTCGCCCCGACCATCACGCCGGCGGCCAACCCGGGCGGCCCGGTCTTCACGCGCCCGGAGCTGCGCCTCTTCGCGACCTACGCCTTCTGGAACGGCGCGGCGCAGGACGACGGCATCGTCGGCCAGGGGACCTGCAGCGCCACCGGCGCCAGCACCAGCCCCTTCGCCTGCGACAAGAACGGCATCACCTTCGGCGCGCAGCTCGAGGCCTGGTGGTAGCCGGAAGGAGGACGCGATGAACCCGCTGAAGAAGCTGCTCCTCCTCGGCCTCGTCGCGGCCGGCGCCATCCTGGCGCCGCGCCTCGCCGCCGCCGAGGAGTTCAAGGCGCCCGAGGGGAAGGTGGCCATCCACTACTTCCGCTCGGACGGCGCCTACGACGGCTGGGCCCTCCACGTCTGGGAGAGCTTCCAGAAGAAGGAGGAGGCGGGCGACGAGTGGGCGGCCAAGGAGATGAGCGACCGCCCGCTCAAGGGCGTCACCTGGTTCAAGCCCATGCCGCAGACCGGCAAGGACGACTTCGGCGTCTACTGGGTGATCGACGCGGCGGAGTTCGGCAACGGCCGCGTCAACTACATCATCCACAAGGGCGACAAGAAGGAGCAGGCCAACCAGGACAAGTTCTTCCTGGTGAAGGACGGCCGCGACGCCTACGTCAACGCGGGCGACACCAAGGTCTACCAGAGCAAGGACGAGGCCCTGAAGGCGCGCAAGTAGCGGCGCCGCGCGAGAGGGCGGGGGGCGGCCGCGGATCGGGGCCGCCCCCGCTCCCCTCCGGGACGGAGCACCATGCGACGCACCCTCGGCGCCCTGGCGCTCGCCGCGCTCGCGGCCTGCGCCTCGACCGCCCCCACCAGGCCGGCCGGCGTCGCCGCGCCGCCGGGGCCCACGCCGCCGGCGGCCGGGCCGCGCGCCTCCGACGCCTGGTGGAACGGCGCGGTCTTCTACGAGGTCTTCGTCCGCAGCTTCGAGGACTCGGACGGCGACGGCGTCGGCGACCTGAAGGGGCTCATCGCCAAGCTCGACTACCTGAACGACGGCGACCCGAGCACCACCACCGACCTGGGCGTCGACGCGCTCTGGCTCATGCCGGTCTTCGCCTCGCCGAGCTACCACGGCTACGACACCGTCGACTACGAGGCGGTCGAGCCGGACTACGGAACGCCGGAAGACTTCCGCGACCTGATCGTCGAGGCCCACCGGCGCGGCATCAAGGTGATCGTCGACCTCGTCGTCAACCACACCTCCGACCAGCACCCCTGGTTCCGCGAGGCGCGCTCCTCGCCCGCGGCGCCGCACCGGGGCTGGTACGTCTGGCGGGCCGACGACCCGGGCTGGACGCAGCCCTGGAACCCGGGCCAGGGCACCTGGTACCGCGCCGCCGGCGGCTACTACTACGCGCTCTTCTGGAGCGGCATGCCCGATCTCGACTGGCGCAACCCGGCGGTCCGCGCCGAGGTGCGGCGGCTCGCCACCCTCTGGCTCGGGCGCGGCGTCGACGGCTTCCGGCTCGACGCGGTCCGCTACCTGGCCGAGGACGGCCCAGGCCTGCAGGCCGACCGGCCGGACACCCACCGCTACCTGAAGGAGTTCGCCGCCACCGTCCGCGCCGCCCGGCCCGACGCCGCCCTCGTCGGCGAGGCCTGGGCCGACACCTTCACCATCTCCGACTACTACGGCGACACGGCCAGGGTCCCGGGCGGCGACGAGCTGCCGCTCCTCTTCGACTTC
>DASTGK010000419.1:0-2669 GCA_035719085.1 Anaeromyxobacteraceae bacterium | reverse complement strand
CATGGCCCGGAGGCGCCGCGCGGCCGCGCCCTCGCGCAGGTGGAGGACGCGGAGGCAATACTCCCAGAGCGACCCGTAGCCGGCCTCGAGCCAGGCCTGGCGCCGGTCGAACACCTCGAGGTGGAGGAGGAACTCGACCTGGACGGCCCGCTCGTCGCCAGCGAGCTCGGCGAGGCGGCGGGCGAGGGTGGCGGCGTCGAGCAACGCGGGAGCGATGGCGGGCATGGCGTGCACCTCCGGTGTCATCCACCATTGGTAACACGCACGTTCGGGCCCTCCGGGAAGGGCCCTGGCAGCCCCGCTCACACATCGGCGCGACCGGGGCGCCGCGCCTGGCCTGGCTCACGCCGGCGCGCGCCGCACGGCCCGCTGAGCGCTCACACGGGCCATTCTCGCGGCGGACAGTGCTTCGATCCCGGACCGCGCCCGAAGCGTGTCAAGAGGCGAGTTCACTCCCAGTCGGGTTACGGCGAGCTGCCTCGCGGCGGCGCGTCTCGGCAGCCGTCACCGAGCCCGAGAGGCCCCTTGCGGGTGAAAGTGCTTTCTCCAGCGGCAGTGACACATTGCCGCGGCGACGCGCGGCGCCCACGCGGCGGCCCGCCTGCACTTCGTCGCGCTGCGACCCGCGGTCCTGCCGGGCGTGCCGCGCGTCAACTTGCGGGCCGATCACGCCGAGGCGCCTCGATCATGGCGGCCCCGCCGCCCTCGCGACGGCCGCCGTGCGGCGACGTCGAGCAATGCGACCGCGCTCGCCTGCCAGCCACGCCCCCTCGCCGCCGTCTCTTCGCCACCCCCTCGGCGAGCACTTGGGCTCGAGAATCCGGCCGTGAATCCTGAGGCCGGGGGGGGGACCACGCCGGCCCAGGCGACCGCGCCTGGCGAGGACCTGACCAGCCGCGCGCTGTCACCCGAGGTGGACGCTTCCTCTCCTCGTCCGTCTCCCCCGATGGGGTGGAGCGGGCCCAGACTCCCTGTCACATCCGCGGCGCCGGCCGGTCTACGGGATCGAAGGGCGGGGGACCCCTCGGCCCGGAGACCCGGAGACGCGCCATGCCGCCGCTGCTCTACATGGACGAGGCCGAAGAGCGCCGCGAGGCGCGCCGCCGCAGGATCGATCTCGCGCTCGACATCGGCATCCCGTTCGTCGCCGCCGTGGCGACGCTGGTGGCGATGCTGGTGCTGGCGAAGTAGCGGCGGGCGCGCCGCGCCGGCGTGCGCGGTCAAGCGCCCACGAGCTCGCTCCCCGACACCCAGGCCGCCGCGCCGAAGCCGCCCACGTAGCGGGCCTCGTCCGGCCGCAGCGCCCAGAGCTCGAAGTCGAGGTCGAAGTACATCCCGGCGCCGGGGTGGAGCGCCAGGTAGCGCGCCCGGGCGTCGGCCTCGGCCGGCCCCTCCAGCCGCCGCGCCGTGCCGAGCAGGGTGGCGCGCGGCGCCTCCTGCGGATCGCCCTCGGCCTTCGCGAGGACGAGGAGCGAGGCGCGCCCGTCCTTCACCAGGTTCTTGGTGTGCTGGGCGAGGCGCGAGACCAGGAAGACCGGCAGCCCGTCGGCCGTGGCGGCGCACGGCACGAGCGAGCCGTAGGGGATGCCCGCCGGCTCGAGGCCGTTGGTCGAGAGGAGGCCGTGCGTCGCCCCCTTCACCAGCGCGCGCACCGCCTCGGCCCGCTCCGAGCGATTGGTCATGTGGTCCTCCCCGCGGCCGGCGCGGCCGCCTGGGGAGGAGCCTAGCCCTCCCGCGGCGGCGCGGCGACGCCCGGGACGGGCACCGGCTTCCCGGCCGGCGCCAGCACCTCCACCGACGAGCCGGCGCCGAGCGCGATGCCGTCGCCGCGCGGCTCCGCTCCCTCGAGCCGCACCACGTCGCCGCGCAGCAGCGTCTCGAAGGCCCTGTTCGCCGGGGCGACGTGCTTCTCCTGGAGCGCGAGCCCCATGCGCCCCTCCGGGCCGCAGCCCATGTACCGGAGCCGCCCCTTGCCGGCGAGCGGCTCGGAGACGACGCGGAAGACGCGCCCCGAAGGCGGCTCGGCCCACGCCTCGCCGCGCGGCGCGAGGACGAGGTAGCTCATCTTCACCGCCTCCTTGCGCAGCCCGGCCGCCTTGCCGATCTGCGCCACGAGCGGCGGCGGCTCGATGGGCCGCTCGGCGTGGCACCAGTCGCTCTCCTTCTGGAGCGCCGGGCAGGCGCCGCGGATGAGGCAGGGTGCCCGCACCGCGTACCCGCGGGCGACGAGGAGGTCGCGCACGCGGAGGAGCGCCCGCGAGGTGTCGCGCAGGGCCGGCTCGATCACCACGAGCGAGCCGCCGGGGGCGAGCACGCCGAGCGCCTCCTCGAGGAGCGCCGCCCGCTTCTCGTCCTGCCCCTCCCCCTTCCAGAGCTCGTTCAGCACGTGGCCCATGGTGACGACGTCGGGGGCGGCGCCGCCGCAGAGCTCGGCGAGCGGCCGGCCGTGCGTCGGGTTCCACTCGCGCGTGGCGAGCGGCTCGCCGGCCAGGCGGGAGAGCTCGCGGGCGGCGGCGAGCGCCTGCTTGGCCCGGTCGCCGGCCGTCACCGCGGCGGCGCCGGCGTCGAGCGCGGCGAAGGCGAGCGGCCCGGGGCCGCTGCCGAGGTCGAGCACGGTGCGCGGCCGGCGCGGCCCAGGTGACGGCGGGCGACCGCTCCAAGGCGGCCCT
>DASTGK010000418.1:0-3233 GCA_035719085.1 Anaeromyxobacteraceae bacterium | reverse complement strand
CGGGTCGCGGTCGGGGGCCGGGTCGCGGTCGGGGGCCGGGTCGCGGTCGGGGGCCGGGTCGCGGTCGGGGCGGCGGTCGCGGGTTGGGCCTGCGCGGGCGCCACACCCGGCGCGGCCGCCCTCACCACGATGACATGGCCGCACTGGCGGCAGGTGACGCGGAAGGCGCGCCCCTGAACCTTCTCATCCGCGATCGAATAGAGCTTCTGGCAGCGGTCGCAGGCGAAGTTCACGGGCGGCCGGGATCCTACGGAGCGCCCCGGTGGATGGCAAGGAGCGGCGCCTCGTCCTCCTCCTCGCCCGCGCCGTCGATCCACGGGTCGCGCCCCGTCGCCTCGGCCACCTGCGCCGCCAGCCCGCGGTCGAGCAGGTGCGACGGCACCACGTGGCCCAGTGCATTCAGCAGGTTCCCCTTCACCGACGGGTGCTCGGCCGAGAGCTCGGCCAGCACCGCCTTCACACGCTTGCGGCGGAGGTGGGGCTGGGACCCACAGATGTCGCACGGGACGATGGGGAACCGCATGCCCGCGGCGAACGCCGCGATCTCCTCCTCCGCCGCGTAGACGAGCGGCCGGATGACGGTGTTGCGCCCGTCGTCGGAGCGGAGCTTCGCCGGCATCGCCTTGAGCGAGCCCGAGTAGAGCGCGTTGAGCAGCAGCGTCTCGACGAAGTCGTCGCGGTGGTGGCCGAGGGCGATCTTGGTGCAGCCGAGCTCGGCCGCCACGTTGTAGAGCACGCCGCGCCGCAGCCGCGAGCAGACCGAGCAGGCGGTCTTGCCCGCCGGCACGAGCCGCTGCACCTCGGCCCAGAGCTCGCGCCGCACCATCCGGTAGGGGACGCCCACCGCCTGGAAGTGCCCCTCGAGCACGTGGGCCGGGAAGCCCGGCTGCCCCTGGTCCAGGTTGACCGCCACGAGGTCGAAGTGGATGGGCGCGCGCTCGCGCAGCCGCATCAGCACGTGGAGCAGCGTGTAGCTGTCCTTGCCGCCCGAGCAGCCGACCAGGATCCGGTCGCCCGCCTCCACCAGCCCGAAGTCCGCGATCGCCTGCGCCGTCGCCCGGGTGATCCGCCGCTCCAGCCGCTCCAGCTCCTGCATCTGCTCGCTCCCAGGCCGACCCGCTGCGGGCGCCTCGCTTTTCCTTTGACGCGCGCGCCCGCCCTACGCTAAACGCGCCTTGCTCCGACGAACTCGAGGGGAATCATGCCTGCGAAGGACCTCGGCTCCAAGCACACCTGCTTCAAGTGCGGGACCAAGTTCTACGATATGAAGAAGCCGGTCGCGATCTGCCCGAAGTGCGGGGCGGACCAGCGCGAGAGCCCGGCCCTCAAGCCGCCCGCCGAGAAGCGCTCGCGCGCGGCGGCGGCGGCCGCGAGGCCGGTCGAGCCGCTCGTCGACGAGACCGACGCCGAGGAGCTCGAGGACGACCTCGAGGACGACGACGACCTCGACGACGCGGCCGGCGACGACGACGACGCCTGACCGGCGCCCCTCCCCATGGCGGCGCGCCCGCGCCGCTAGGGGAAGGTGAAGACCAGCTCGGCCGCCCCCTTCTCCGGGACGACCACCACCGCGCGCTTCTCGCCGAAGCGCTCGTGCCAGGCCACCGCCTGCCAGGTGCCGGGCGGCACGCCGGTGAGCTCGAACGCGCCCCCCTTCCCCGTCACCGCCGCGAAGGGCGTCTCGGTCACCAGGATCGAGGCGGCCATCCAGGCGTGGACGTCGCACGCCACCCGGACCACGCCAGGCCGGGAGAGCGGGCGCGGCGCCTTCCCCCCCGGGATCGGCATGGGGACGTTGAAGGCGGTGGCCGTCCCCGCGTAGCCGTGGACGTTGTGCAGGATGGGGTCGCCGTTGCGCAGCTCGAGCGTCGAGCCGAGCGGCGCCACCTGGGCGCGCGGCTGGTAGCGGCAGCGCTGCTGGTCGAGCACCACCGTGCGCGGCGCGGCGCGCACCCCCGGCACCTCGACGCGGACGAGCACGTTCTCGAGCCCGCCCTGCGAGACCAGGAGCGACTCGTCCGGCACCGCGTCGCCGCAGGTGGCTCGGTCCTTGGTCGTCTCGAGCGCGGCGCCGGCGGCGGGCGGCGCGCCGCCGAAGCGCGCGGCCCCGCGCACCTCCCCGGCCAGGGCGGCGAGCGGCCACATCACGGTGAGTGCACAGGCGACGGCGCGGGCGTGCATCGGGTCTCCTCCCTGGATGGGGTCCGAGCGGCGCGCACCGCCCCGCTTGGAGGCCGGGAACCGGCGTTGACCCCCTGCCGGACCATCCATATATCGAGCCCGGATCATGCGCGAGCACCGCTTCGCCGTCGCCACCGCCGTGGCCACCTTCGTCCTCCTGGTGATCGGGGGGCTGGTCCACCCGACCGGCTCGTCGCTCGCCTGCCCGGACTGGCCGCTCTGCAACGGCCAGTTCTTCCCCGAGATGCACGGGGGCGTCCTCTACGAGCACGGCCACCGGCTGGCGGCTCTCACCGTCTCCTTCCTCACCGTGTCGCTCGCGGCCCTCGTCTTCCGGGCGCGGCGCGAGCGGAGCCTCCGGCTCATGGCCCTCGGCGCCGTGGCGCTCGTCGGCGTGCAGGCCTCGCTCGGCGCGCTCACGGTCGTCTACAAGCTGCCACTGGCCGTCTCGGCGGGCCACCTCGCCACCTCGATGGCCTTCTTCTCGCTCGTCATCGTGCTGGCCCACCGGCTCCGCCCCGAGGGGCCGCGCGCCCCGGCGCGGCCGCGCCGCCTGGTCGGCCTCGCGGCCGCCGCCACCTACCTGCAGATCGTGCTCGGGGCGCTGGTGCGCCACACCGGCTCGGCGCTCGCCTGCGGCACCGACGTCGGCCTGTGCGAGGGGCGGCTCTGGCCGGCCTGGGGGCCGGCGCAGGTCCACATGCTCCACCGGCTGGGCGGCTACGCCGTGGCCGCGCTGGTCGTGGCGGCGGGCCTCCTCGCCTGGCGCGCTGCCAAGGACGGGCCGGCGGTGCGGCGCCGGCTGGCGCTCGCCGCGCCCGCGCTCGTCCTCCTCCAGGTCGGCTGGGGGCTCCTCACCGTGGCGAGCTACGTCTCGCTCCCCATCGTCTCGCTCCACCTGGCCACCGGCGCGGCGCTGCTCGCCGACCTGCTCGCCCTCTTCCTCGTCCTCGGGCCGGACGGCGCCCGCGCCGGCCAGCCGGACCGCGGCTCGGTCGGCCGGCTGGCCCCGGCGGCGGGCTGACGCCATGAGCCCCGGCGCCGCCACCGCC
>DASTGK010000417.1:0-2168 GCA_035719085.1 Anaeromyxobacteraceae bacterium | reverse complement strand
CGAGGTCGGCGCGCAGGGCCTCCTCCCGCTCGCGCGAGCGGCCGAGCTCCGCCTCGAGATCGCGCGCCAGGCCGAGCACGCGCTCGGCGGCGCGGGCCGGATCGGCGGGCGGCGGCTCGACGCGGGCGGCCGGGCGGGCGGCGTCGGCGACGCGCTGCTTGATCTTGTCGAGCCGGGCGCGGCGCGCCTCGAGGTCGTCGGCGGAGCGGTGCACCGTCGTTGCTGGGGTGAGGGGGCTGCCTGTGGCGCCAGACCGAGCCTCGCCGTGCGCCGAGGCCGAGGGCTGGGGAGAGGCGGCCGGACGCGCGGCGGCCGGCTCGGCCACGCGGGCCACCTCCGCCGCGGGCGCGGGCGGGGCGAAGGGGACGCGCACCGAGCGCGGCGCCTCGTCGACCGCCTCCTCGAGCGCGAGGGTGGCCGCCGGGGCGGCCCCCTTGAGCCGCGGCTTCAGCTTCGGGACGTTGGCGTCGAAGGCCTTGCGCATGTCACGCTCCCGCGGCGCCCGGAGCCGGGCCCGCCGTGCCGGCGATGCGGCCGAGGATCTCGACCTGCATGGCCTCGATGTCGGTCGCACCCTTGGAGTCCGGGTCGTAGCCGAAGATGGGGCACCCCTCGCTCGACGCCTGGGCGAACTTGGTGCACTGGCGCACCACGCTCTCCAGCAGGTAGTCGGCGTAGTGGGTCTTGAGCGCCTCCAGCGCCTCGCGCGCGATGCGGAAGGTCTGGTTGAAGGCGTTCACCACGATGAAGATGTGCTCGAGCTGGTGCGAGAGGTCGGTCTCCAGCCCCTGCACCGTCTCGAAGAGGAGCCGCAGCCCGTCGTAGGAGAGGAAGTCGGCCAGCACCGGGATGACGAGGTCGTTGGCCGCCATGAGGGCGTTCAGGTTGAGCAGCCCGAACGACGGCGGCGCGTCGAGCACCACGAAGTCGTAGCGCGGCAGCACCTCCTCGAGCGCCTTGCGCAGCCGGAACTCGCGGCCGGCCATCGGCATGAGCGACAGGTCGATGGTCGACATGGCCAGGTTGGCCGGCACGAGCCAGAGGTTCGGCATGCCGGTCGTCAGCGTCACCTCGTCGACCGGCGTCTTGCGGACGAGCACGTCGAAGAGCGTCTTCACCGCGTCGCCGCCCTGGTGGCCGAGGCACTTGGTGGCGTGCCCCTGCGAGTCGAGGTCGACGACCAGCACGCGGTAGCCGCGCTCGGCCAGCCGGTAGGCGTAGGACGAGCTGAGCGAGGTCTTGCCGGTGCCGCCCTTGAAGTTGAGGAAGAGCTGCACGCGCGGGCCGGCCTGGGGCTTCGGCGGCCTGTTCAGCTTCTGCCGCAGCTCGGGCAGCACCTCCGGGCCGTAGGCGTCGCGCTTGCCGAGCGCCCCCTCGACCTGGCGCGGCGTGGCGCCGACGATCTCGGCGAGCCGCTTCACGCTGTAGCGCAGGTTCTCCATCGAAGGTTCCTAGGTCACGCACCAGCGCGTGCCGCGCAGGGTGAGGGTGCCGCGGGCGCGCAGCACCTCGAGGGCCGCGTCCACGCGCGCCGCGGGGGCGCCGGTGGCGGCGCTGAGCTCGGCGGCGGTCCGGCCGCGGAGGGCGCCGCGCAGCTCGAGCTCCACCGCCACCTCGAGCTCGGCGAGCGAGGGGTCGGCCGGCGGCGGCGCGGGGCGCGGGGCGGGCGCCGGAGCGGGCACGTCGAGGACGGCGACGGCGGCGCGGGATCGGACGGCCGGCGCCGCCGAACCCGAACCCGAACCCGAACCCGAACCCGTGGCCGTGCCCGTGCCCGTGGCCGTGGCCGTGGCCGAAACCGCTGCCGGAGCCGGAGCCGGAGCCGGCAGCGTTGCGGCCGCCGTTGCCGTTGCCGTTGCCGTGGCCGCGACCGGAACCGCAACCGCCTCCGGCTCCGCGACCGCAACTCTCGCCTGGACGCGCGCCGCCACCTGGTGCCGCGCCAGCGCGCGCTTCGCCGTCTCGCTGGTCCGGCCGGCGAGCGCGGCCGCGGCGGCGCGGGCCACGCCCTTGTCGGCGTCGCGCAGCGCCGCCACGAGCGCCTCCTCGGCCCGCTCGCCGCGGGCGAAGCCGAGCAGCACCGCGGCGCGGCGGCGGACGATGGGGCTGCGGTCGCCGAGGGCGCGGGCCAGGTGAGGGAGCGCGTCGGCCTCGGCCACGGCGGTGAG
>DASTGK010000416.1:0-2789 GCA_035719085.1 Anaeromyxobacteraceae bacterium | reverse complement strand
GGCGATCCCGGCGCGCCTGCGGGCCGCCGCCCTTCGCCGGCCCCCGGCTTCGGCGGCGCCACGCTCTCCGACGCGCCGGGCCAGGGCTGGATCGGTGGCGGCGGCGCCGACCAGTCGGCCCTCTCCGGCGCCGGCGGCGTCGGGGCCGGCACCGCGGCCACCCCCTTCGTGCCGCTCGGCCAGCTGGCCGACGTCCGCATCGCCGGGGGACCGCCCATGATCCGCGACGACGGCGGCCTGCTCGTCGGCTACGTCTACGTCGACGTCGACGGGGCCCAGCGCGACGTCGGCGGCTACGTCGAGGAGGCCAAGGCGCTGGTGCGCCGGGCCCAGGCCGACGGCCGGCTCGCCATGCCGCCCGGCTCGGTGCTCGAGTGGACCGGCCAGTACGAGCTGATGGAGCAGACGGCGGAGCGGCTGCGGCTCGTCCTGCCGCTCACGCTCCTGCTCATCGTCCTCCTGCTCTGGCTCCACTTCCGCAACTTCACCGAGGTGCTGATCGTCCTCCTCTCCATCCCCTTCGCGCTCGTCGGGAGCATCTGGCTCCTCTGGCTGCTCGGCTACCACCTCTCGACGGCGGTCTGGGTCGGGCTCATCGCGCTCACCGGCCTCGCGGCGCAGACCGGCATCGTGATGATCGTCTACATCGACAACGCCTACGAGCGGCGGCGCCGGGCCGGGAAGATCCGCGACCTCTCGGACATCATCTGGGCCCACATGGAGGGGACGGTGCTGCGCGTGCGGCCGAAGCTCATGACCGTGGCCACCATGCTGGCCGGCCTGGTGCCGCTGCTCTGGGCCACCGGCTCGGGCGCCGACGTGATGAAGCGCATCGCCGCGCCGATGGTGGGAGGCCTCCTCACCAGCGCCTTCCTCACCCTCGAGATCATCCCGGTCATCTACACCTACTGGCGGCAGGAGCAGGTGCTGCACGAGCGGCTGGCGGCGCTCGACCCGGGGCTCCTCGGGCGGCTGCGGCGGCTCGAGGTGGCGCAGAAGGTGGCCTGGGCGCTCGTCGCCGCGGTGGCGGCGGCGTCCTTCTACGTGGAGGCGCCGGCCTGGGCCTTCTGGCTCTCGGGTGGGCTCGCCCTGGCGGCGGCGCTCGGCGGCGGGGCGCTCTACCTCGCGGCGCGCCCGGCGGCGCGGCGGCTCGTCTGGCCGGCCTCGGAGGCCGCGCGCGCGGCCTGAACGGCGGCTCGGCTCACCCTTTACAGCCGGGCCGCCATCCGATACACCACCGCGCGACCCCATCGTCTAGAGGCCCAGGACGCTGCCTTCTCAGGGCGGAAACCGGGGTTCGAATCCCTGTGGGGTCAACCGCTGGCGCACGGCGCCGCGAGGCGTGCCGGCTTTGACACGCAGCGCGGCGCCGACTACTTTTCGCCGTCCGTCGCGAGCGCGGCCCCATCGTCTAGAGGCCTAGGACACGGCCCTTTCAAGGCTGTAACCGGGGTTCGAATCCCCGTGGGGTCACTCACCCGCGCCCTCGCCTACGAGCCCTCGTGCACCTGCTGCGCGAGGTAGTGCGCCTCGCCGATCTGCTCGATGAGCGAGAGCTGCGTCTCGAGCCAGTCGGCGTGCTCCTCCTCGTCCACCACCAGGTCCTCGAGCAGCTCGGCGGTGCCGTTGTCGCCCTTGGAGCGGCAGAGCTCGATGCCGCGGTTGAGCGTCGGGATGGCGTGCTTCTCGAGCTCCAGGTCGAGCTTCAGCTGCTCCGGCACCGTCTCGCCGACGTTGACCTTGCCGAGCCGCTGCAGGTTGGGGACGCCCTCCAGGTAGAGGATCCGCTCGATGAGCTTGTCGGCGTGCTTCATCTCGTCGATCGACTCGTCCCGGTTGTGCTTGGCGAGCCGGTGGTAGCCCCAGTTCCGGCACATCTTGGCGTGGACGAAGTACTCGTTCACCGCGGTGAGCTCGTTCGTCAGCACCTCGTTCAGGAGGTCGATGATCTGGGGGTCGCTCTTCATGGCGAGGCTCCGGGCGTGCGGCGGGGGAGGCGCGGCGGTGCGGCGCGACGAGGGACGGCCCCAGATATGGTGACGCCGGGTCGCTCGCGCTAGGCCGCCGGGCGGGTGGCGGCGGCCGCCAGGATGACCTGGCGGGCGTGCTCCTCGGCGACGAGGCGCATGACCGCGAGCTTGCAGGTGCCGCAGGAGGAGCCGGCCCCGGTCCGCGCGAAGACCTCCTCGGCCGAGGCGCCGGTGGCGGCCGCTTCGCGGATGCGCCGGTCGGTGATTCCCCTGCAGACACAGACGATCATGTGCGGGCCCCTCAGGGTGCGTGAGACCACCTCTCATTAACATGAGACGAAGTCGCGGTGCAATCGAGGAGGGTCCGCGCGACGAAACCAGCGGGGCGACGCACCCTTGCCCGCAGACGAGCGAGCGGGCGCGGATCCCGAACCGTCCGCGCCCGCCCACCCTGTTGAGCCGCCCGCTCAGACCAGGGGGCGGCTCAGCTCGACACGCCCCGGCGCAGCGGCGGCGCCGCCCGGGGACGAGCCGCGCCGCGCCGAGCGCGAGGATGAGCCACCCGCTCACCTCGCCGCCGCCGGTGGCGCAGCCGCCACCGACGCTGGCCGCGCCGGCCGCAGCCACGACCGACGAGTCGCCCGCCTGGAGGCCGCCGTCCCCCGACCCTGACCCGGGGCGGAGCCGGGTCGTCGCGGTGGCCCGGTCGACGTCCGGGTTGGCGTCGTCCACGGTGAGCGTCCAGACGATGGCGCCCGTCGTCCCGGCCGGGACGGAGAGCGGCGGGAAGGCGAGCTCGGCCTCCTGCCCCGCGGCGAC
>DASTGK010000415.1:0-4410 GCA_035719085.1 Anaeromyxobacteraceae bacterium | reverse complement strand
GCTCGCTCGCCGGGTCGATGACGTACACGGTGGGCCAGGCCTCGATGGGAAACTTCTCCACGAAGGCGAAGTTGACCGGCTTCTCGGTGTCGATGTCGAGCCAGGCGAACCGCCCGGCCAGCTTCACCAGGCGCGCTTCGGTGAGGACGTTCGCCCGCATGAAGCGGCAGGTGGGTCACCAGGGGGCCCAGACGTCGACCACGAGCGGCACGCCGCGCGCGCGCGCGGCGGCGAGGGCCCTCGGGTAGTCGTCCGGGACGAAGGGCAGGCCGGCGCCGGCGGCGGCCGGCAGCGCGGCGGCGAGGGCGAAGGCGGCGACGATGGGACGCATCGACTCCTAGATACCGCGACCGAGCGCGGTCCGCACGCGGCCGAAGGTCGGCTCGTCCAGGTAGATCTCGAGGGCGCCGTCCGGCAGCACCAGCCGCGCCGGCTTGCGGAAGCCGGCGGCGCGCGGCGGCTCGGGCGGCACCAGCTCCCGCACCGCCCCGGCCGGCACGAAGATGGCGGCCCGCCCGGCCTGGCGCGCGGCGTCCACCTCGGCGGCGGAGAGCTCGCGGGCGGCGAGGGCGCGGCGCCGCCTGCCGAGCGTCATCCAGTAGAAGGCCTGCAGGCCGGCGGCGGCGCCGAGCGGCTCGAGCCGCTGCCACAGGGCGACGTTGAGCAGGACGAGCACCACCGAGCCGGCGAGCGCGCCGAGCGCGATCCGGTCGAGCCAGCGCTCCCCGCCGGTCGGCCGGATGACGACCACCTCCTCCGGCGACACGTAGAGCTGCCCCTTCACCGCGCTCCGCTCGACGACGCGCCCTTCGGCCGTCACCAGCTGCGCGAGGACCATCCCGATCGCTTGCGGCTGCGTCATCGTGCCTCCCCCCGAGGGACCCGAGTCTATAACGACCCGCGCGGCAGGTCGACGCAGGGGTTGGGGTTCAGTCCCTCCGCTTCAGCGACAGCCCCAGCGTGAACCTCGCCACCGGCTCGTCGCCGTACTTGTCCGGCACCGTGCAGGTGATCCGGACCGGGAGGCTGACGCGCTCGGCGGTCTCGTCGGCGCGGCGGACTGCGTCGGCCGCGGCGAGGCCGTCGTCGCAGGTGAAGAGGACGTCGCCGTCGGCCCGCTTGAGGAACTGCCCCTGCACGTCGGCGAAGACGAGGCTCACCTTCTTGTGCTTCTCCCAGATGAGCCGCGCCGCCGGCAGCCCGCCGGCCAGGTCGGCGCCGGCGCACAGGGCGCCGAAGTACATCGAGCCGACGTGGTTGCGCGAGCGCCAGCCGAACGGGATCTTGATGACCGAGCCGCGCTCGTCGAGCCGCTCGACCCTCGGCCCGAGGAAGAGGAGCACGGGGATCTTGAGCCCGAGCAGTCGGACGGCGGCGGTCTCCTTGAGCAGCATGCGGTCTCCTGGCTGGTTGTCGGGCGCTTGGCGCACCGCAGCATAGGCAACCCGGCCGGTCCGGGCGCCGTCCCGACAGGGGCCTTAGACCTCCCGGACGATGCCGCGATCGTTCCACCCCCTCGTCGCGCGCTGGTTCGCCGGGCGCTTCGGCGAGCCGACCGAGCCGCAGCGGCTCGCCTGGCCCCGCATCGCCGCCGGCCGCGACGTGCTCGTCTCGGCCCCCACCGGCTCCGGCAAGACGCTGGCCGCCTTCCTCTCGGCCATCGACGCGCTCTGGCGCGAGGCGCTCGACGGCGCGCTCGGCGACGAGACGCGGGTGGTCTACGTCTCGCCGCTGCGGGCCCTCTCGAACGACGTGGAGCAGAACCTGCAGGCGCCGCTCGCCGAGCTCGCGGCGCTGGCCCGCGCCGAGGGGCTGCCGCCGCCGGCGCTGCGCGTCGCGGTCCGCACCGGCGACACCCCCGCCTCGCGCCGCGCGGCCCTGGTGAAGCGGCCGCCGCACGTCCTCGTCACCACGCCCGAGTCGCTCTACCTGCTCCTCACCTCGGAGCGCGGGCGCGCCACGCTCGGCGGCGTCGAGACCATCATCGTGGACGAGATCCACGCGGTGGCGGCCACCAAGCGCGGCGCCCACCTGGCCCTCTCGCTCGAGCGGCTCGAGGCGCTGGCGCGGCGCCGGCCGCAGCGCCTCGGCCTCTCGGCGACGCAGCAGCCCATCGAGGAGCTGGGCCGCTTCCTCGTCGGCGCCGAGCGCGTCGGCCCCGACGGCCGCCCCCGCTGCGACCTCGTCGAGGTGGGGCGCCGCCGCCCGCTCGACCTCGGCGTCGAGATCCCGGACGACGAGCTCTCGGCCGTCGCCTCGAACGACCTGTGGCGCGAGACCTACGACCGGATCGCGGCGCTGGTGCGGGCGCACCGGACGACGCTCGTCTTCGTCAACACGCGGCGGCTCGCCGAGCGGGCGGCCCACGCGCTCGGCGAGCGGCTCGGCGCCGACAGGGTGGCGGCGCACCACGGCTCCCTCTCGCGCGCCCGGCGGCTCGCCGCCGAGCAGAAGCTCCGGCGCGGCGAGCTCTCGGCCGTCGTCGCCACCGCCTCTCTCGAGCTCGGCATCGACATCGGCGACGTGGAGCTGGTGGTGCAGCTCGGCTCGCCCGGCTCGCTCGCCGCCGGCCTGCAGCGGGTCGGCCGGGCCGGCCACTTCCTGGGCGGCGTGCCGAAGGGGCGGCTCTTCCCGCTCTCGCGCGACGAGCTCTGCGAGTGCGCCGCGCTGGTGCGCGGGCTGCGCGCCGGCCGCCTCGAGGCGACGCGCGTCCCCGCGGCGCCGCTCGACGTGCTGGCGCAGCAGCTGGTGGCCGAGGCGGCCTGCGCCCCCATCCACGAGGACCGGCTCTACGCGCTGGCCCGGCGCGCCTACCCCTACCGCGACCTCTCGCGCCCCTCGTTCGACCGGGTGGTCGAGATGCTCTCCGAGGGGGTGGCCGCCGCCACCGGCCGGCGCACCGCGCTCCTCCACCGCGACGGCGTCAACCACCGGCTCTCGGGCCGCCGCCAGGCGCGCCTCGCCGCGCTCACCGGCGCCGGCGCCATCCCCGACACCTCGCAGTACGCGGTGGTGGCCGAGCCGGACGGCGCCACCGTCGGCCAGGTGGACGAGGACTTCGCCGTCGAGAGCCTGGCCGGCGACGTCTTCCTGCTCGGCACGACCTCCTGGCGCATCCGGCGCATCGAGCCGGGGGTGGTGCGCGTCGAGGACGCCGGCGGCGCGCCGCCCGGCATCCCGTTCTGGAACGGCGAGGCGCCGGGCCGCTCGCGCGAGCTCTCGGCCGAGGTGGGGGCGCTGCGCGAGGCGATCGAGCAGCGGCTCCACGATCGCCCCGGGCTCCTCGCCTGGCTCGGCGAGGCGTGCGCCCTCCCCGAGCCCGGGGCGCGCCAGCTCGTCGACTACCTGGCCGCCTCGCGCGCCGTGCTCGGCGCGCTGCCGACGCAGTCGACGCTCGTGGCCGAGCGCTTCTTCGACGAGGCCGGCGGCATGCAGCTCGTGCTCCACGCGCCGTTCGGCGCGCGCGTCAACCGGGCCTTCGGCCTGGCGCTGCGCAAGCGCTTCTGCCGCACCTTCGACTTCGAGCTGCAGGCGGCCGCCACCGACGACGGCATCCTCCTCTCGCTCGGGCCGCAGCACGCCTTCCCGCTCGAGTCGATCTTCTCGCTCGTCCCGGCCGACGCGCTCGACGAGACGCTGACGCAGGCGGCGCTGCAGGCCCCCATGTTCCAGGTGCGCTGGCGCTGGAACGCCACCCGCGCCCTCGCCATCCCGCGGCTCTGGAAGGGGAAGCGGACGCCGCCGCAGATCGCGCGGATGCGGGCCGAGGACCTGCTCGCCGCCGTCTTCCCGGCGCAGGTGGCGTGCCAGGACAACGCGCCGGGCGGCCCCATCCCCGTGCCGGATCACCCGCTCGTCGAGGAGACGCTGCGCGACTGCCTGCACGAGGCGATGGACGCCGACGGCGTGCGCGACCTGCTCCTGCGGCTGGAGCGCGGCGAGATCCGGCTCGTGGCGGTCGACACCGCCGAGCCCTCGCCCCTCTCGCACGAGGTGCTCGGGGCCAAGCCCTGGGCCTACCTCGACGACGCGCCGCTCGAGGAGCGCCGGGCCCGCGCCGTGGCCATCCGGCGGGCGCTGCCCGACGCCGAGGCGGCCTCCCTGGGCGCGCTCGACCCGGCCGCCATCGCCGAGGTGGAGGCGCAGGTCTCCCCCGAGGTGCGCGACGCCGACGAGCTGCACGACGCGCTCCTCGACCTCGTCCTGCTCCCCGCCGCCGAGGGGGCGCCCTTCGCCGCCTTCATGGCGCGGCTCGAGGCGGACGGCCGCGCCGGCCGGCTCGCGGGGGCCGGCGGCGGCTGGTTCGCCGCCGAGCGGGCCACCCTCGCCGCGGCGGTGGGCGCCGATCCCGACGCCCTGCTCGCGCTCCTGCGCGGCTGGGCCGGCCGGGTCGGCCCCTTCACCGCCGCC
>DASTGK010000414.1:0-2190 GCA_035719085.1 Anaeromyxobacteraceae bacterium | reverse complement strand
GGTGAACCAGAGCCCCGCTGCGTCGGAGCGGGCGCGCAGCAGGCTCGTGCCGACGCCGAGGTAGGCGCTCTGGCCGTCGGCTGCGTAGCTGTGGACGGCGTACGGGCTCTTGCGCTCGCGCCCGTCGCTCGAGCGGGCCAGGACAGGCCCCGTGCCGTCGCCGTAGAACAGCGTACCGGTGCCGTTGGGGCGAGGCTCGGTGAGCGCCCGGTCGCTCGCCACCTCCCAGCGGCGCGCCGACAGGTCGTAGCCGACGACGTCGGAGTTCTCGCCGACCGTGTTGGTCCGGCCGACCTGCACGTAGGCGGTGCCGCCGGCGATGCCGCCGGCCAGCGCCGGGTAGAGGCGCGGCCGCGAGGAGGGCAGCACCCGCCCGCCGGTGTCGTCGGCCGTGCCGAAGGTGCCGTCGCCGCCGGCGTACCAGTGGTCCACGTAGTAGGTGGGGCTCGCCACGGCGCTCTCGGTCACGATGACGTGGCCCGCCTCGATCGCCATGCCGGCCTGGTAGAGCGCCGGCCCGGCGAAGGTGCGAGTCACCTCGACGTCGTCGGCCGTGCCGAAGGTGCCGTCGGCGCCGGCGGTGCGCACGTGGATGGTCTGGGCCGGATCGTTCGCCACCCAGGCGAGGAACGTGCCGGTGGTGTCGACGGCGGCCGAGATCGTGCCCGCCGGGAGCGCCCAGGGCGTGACGGCGCCGCCGAGGCCGTTGGGGCCCGACATCACGGTGTAGCCGGCGGTGGCGAGCCGGTAGAGGAGCACGTCGCCGCCGAGCGAGACCTCGGTGGGGAAGTCGTTGGTGACGGAGGCCATCAGGACGTCGGTGTCGTCGCCGCCCCCCCCTTCGATGATCCGGTTCCCGCCAGGCAGGCGCAGGTAGATGCCGAAGCTCCAGGCGCCGTAGGTGGGGTTGCCGGCCGCCCAGGCGACCCGCTCGGCGGTGCCGGTCCGGTCGAGCGAGCCGGCGGCGGCCACGATGGTGTTGGGGGGGGTCATGGTCTCGAGCACCGCGGTGGTGTAGCCGTACGAGCAGAAGCCGCTCGCGCCGGCGCGGCGCAGCTCGAGCCGACCGCCGAAGCCGGCCACGTAGACCACCGCCATCGGGGAGATCGGCTCGTGGCTCCGGTAGGTGCCCGAGTTGTAGGGGGTGCCGAGGTCGCAGGTGACGTCGGTCGGGTCGAAGCGGTTGTCGGGGCCGAGCACCACCAGGCGAGAGGTGAAGGCGCCCGAGCCGGACACCGGGTTGCCGGTGAGGGTGAGCAGGCCGTGGCGCGTGCGCGGCACCGCCTCGTCGTAGAAGGTGCCGGAGACGAGCTGCGTCGAGGCGCCGGTGTTGACCACCTGCGTGGCGCCCGAGCCGACGTTGCCGGCCACGTCCACCGCCCGGATGGAGAAGCGGTTGGCCGTGCCGCCGAGCAGCGGCATGCGCACCCCGGCGAACTCCGCGCCGCGGCAGAGCAGCCGCTCGTCGGCGCAGGCGCAGGCCGGATCGCACGGGGCGTAGACGTCGCCCGGGCGGCAGGTGGGCGAGGGGCAGAGCGGCGTGAAGCCGCCGCCGGTGTCGACCTCCACCCAGGCCACGTTGCTCCAGGGGCCGGTGCCGGCCGGCTGGTCGGTGGCGGGGGCGGTGACGAAGAAGTCGACGTAGTCGGCCGACGCGGTGAAGAGCGTCGGGTCGAAGAGCGGGGCCACCGTCGGCGGCGCGGGCGGGACGAGGTCGCTCACCACCGCCAGGGCGGCCTCGCCGCTGCGGTTGCCGGCCAGGTCGCGGGCCCGGGCGTAGAGGCAGGTCTTCTGCGAGGCGGCGAGCGCCACGGAGAGGCTGGGCGAGGCGGGGGCGTAGGCGCAGCCGGCCGGCGCGGCGACGGGGCAGGCGGCCGTCGGGCCGACCGTGGCGGTGCAGGCCTCGTAGCCGGCGAAGTTGGCGTCGACCTCCGAGCCGGAGAGCGTCACCGCGGTGGAGGTGGCGTCGACGATGGCGCGCGGCGTGGACAGGGTCGGAGCCGGCGGCGGCAGCGCGTCGGTGATCACCTCGGCGCTGGCGACCGGGCCGGCGTTGCCGACCCAGTCGACCGCCCGCGCCCAGAGCTGGTTGCGCGCGTTGGGGGCCAGCCCGGCGAAGGTGAGCGTGGCCGGCTGCCCCTCGACGAGCGTGGCGGCCGACCAGTCGGGGGCGCTGCCGACCGCCAGCTG
>DASTGK010000413.1:0-3725 GCA_035719085.1 Anaeromyxobacteraceae bacterium | reverse complement strand
GAGCGAGAAGCCCCGGGCCGCGAGCTCGGCGCCGCCGCCCCGCGGCACCACCTCGATGAAGCTCATGGGGGGCGTCCCGATGAAGGCGGCCACGAACAGGTTGGCCGGACGCTCGTAGACCTCGAGCGGCGCCCCCACCTGCTGCAGCTTGCCCGCCTGGAGCACCGCGATCCGGTGGCCCATGGTCATCGCCTCGACCTGGTCGTGGGTCACGTAGACGGCGGTGACGCCGAGCCGCGCCTGCAGCTTCTTGATCTCGGCGCGCATCTGGACGCGCAGCTTGGCGTCCAGGTTGGAGAGCGGCTCGTCGAAGAGGAAGACCGCCGGCCGGCGGACGATGGCCCGGCCGAGCGCCACGCGCTGCCGCTGCCCGCCGGAGAGCTCCTTGGGCTTGCGGTCGAGCAGCTGGCCGATGCCGAGGATCTGCGCCGCCTCGGCGATCTGCCGCTCCGCCTCGGCCCTGGGCGTCTTGCGGATCTCGAGGCCGAAGGCGAGGTTCTGCCGCACCGTCATGTGCGGGTAGAGCGCGTAGCTCTGGAAGACCATGGCGATGTCGCGGTCCTTGGGCGGGACGTCGTTCACCACCCGGCCGCCGATGGAGATGGTGCCGCTCGTCGCGTCCTCGAGCCCGGCCACCATGCGGAGCGCGGTCGACTTGCCGCAGCCCGACGGGCCGACCAGCACCATGAACTCGCCGTCGCGGATCTCGAGGTCGAGCCCCTCGATGACCCGCGTCTCGCCGAAGCGCTTGGTGACGTCGCTCAGGACCACGGCCGCCATCGCGCTCACCCCTTCGCGCCCCCCCGGGCGCCCGCTGTGATGGGCATTCTGGTGACGTTCTGCACGCCCCGGGGTGAAGCCAATTGGGTAGCGCGCTGGGGCACAAGGGGCTCCCCCACCATGGCGCGCGGCGAAACGACGCGTTGCGCCACCGTGCGTGAAAACGTTCGCTCCCTGCGTGAACGCTGGGCCCGTCGCTCAGCGTGCGATCGCCCGCTCGGCGCCGGCGAGCGCCCGCTCCACCGCCGCCCTCGCCGGGGCGCCGACCAGCTCCGGCCGCTCGCGCAGGAGGACCTCGAGCAGGGCGCGGGCCGCCGCCGGCACCGGGAGGCGGAGCGCCGCGTCGAGCGCCCGCCCGGCCTCGGGGAGCGCCCGCTCGACCCGCCGCATCGGGTCGAGCGGATCGAGCTGGGCCCGCTCGGGCGGTCCGAGCCGCGACGCGAGGAGCGCCACCAGGTGCTCGAGCGCCGACCGGAGCAGGGCGTGGCCTGAGAGCGCCTCGCCCCGCGCGGCCCGGCCGCCGGCGACGACGAGGGCCGTGAGGAGCATCCCGGCGCGCCAACCCTCGCCGGGCGGCGTCCGGCCCGAGAGCTCGGCGACGGTGGCGAGCCGCACCCGCTCGAGCCGCGCCGCCACGTCGGCCCGGTCGAGGAGCACCCGGTACCTGTTCACCCGCGCCAGCCCGAGCTCGTCCGGATCGAAGACGGCCAGCTCCACCAGGTGGCCGCTCGCGTAGAGCGCCTTCACGCCGTGGGCCGTCTCGCGGAAGGTGAGCGCGAGCGCCTCGGCGTCCGGCAGCCAGTCGAGGCCGGCGCGGTACCGCTCCTGCGCACCCGGCCGGACCACGAGGAAGAGGTCGTGGTCGGAGAAGGCGTCGGGCGCCGGGGGCAGGCCCGAGGTTGAGCCGAGCCCGACGAGGCCGAGCACGTCCTCCTCGCGCTCGAGGCGCGCGAGGAGCCGATCGGTGAAGGCCTGGAAGGCGGCGGCGTCCACGGCCGCCATCCGACCACCGCGGGCAGGCGCTGGCGCGGACCCTTCGGGGCGAGCCCCGCCACGGGCGGCCTGGGGCGCGCGTCCGGGTGCGACGGGAGGTGGCGTCCGGGCGGCGCCAGGCTAGATTGCCGGGCCATGGAGCCCCGGACCGATCTCTGGCTGCAGAACCTCATCGACGAGCGCGACGGCGCCGCCCTCTACGAGGGGCTGGCCCGCTACGAGAAGGACCCGGAGAAGGCGCGCAGCTTCCGCGAGCTGGCCGCGGCGGAGCGGCGCCACGCCGACGTCTGGATCCGCAAGCTGGAGCGGCAGGGCGTGGCCATCCCGGCCGACCGGCCGTCGTCGCGCGTCCGGGCGCTCGTCGGGCTGGCGCGCCGGCTCGGCTCCGACGCGGTGGTGCCGATGATCCTCGACGCCGAGGCGGGCGACGCCGACAAGTACGACGCGCAGGGGGGCGACGCCTCGGCCATCGCCGACGAGGAGCGGGCCCACCGGGTGGTGCTGGCCGGCATCAGCAAGGACAAGCCGCAGGACGCGCGCGGCCTCATCGCGGTGCGCGAGCGGTGGCACGGCGCCTCGGGGCGGGCCGGCTCGATCCGGGCGGCCATCTTCGGCATGAACGACGGCCTCCTCTCCAACCTCTCGCTCATCCTCGGCGTGGCCGGGGCGGGCGTGGAGCCACACGCGGTGGTGGTCACCGGCTTCGCCGGGCTCATGGCCGGCGCCTTCTCCATGGCGGCGGGCGAGTACACCTCCGTGGCGAGCCAGCGCGACCTGCTGTCCCGCCAGGTGGCGCTCGAGAAGCGTGAGATCGAGGAGGCGCCGGAGGAGGAGGCGGCCGAGCTGGCCCTCATCTTCAAGCAGAAGGGGCTCTCCACCGAGCAGGCTTCGCGCACCGCCGCCGAGCTGCTCAAAAACCCGGCCCACGCCGCCGACACGCTGGTGCGCGAGGAGCTGGGGCTCGACCCGGACGACCTCGGCTCGCCGATGGGCGCCGCCCTCTCCTCCTTCGCCATGTTCGCGGTCGGCGCCTCCATCCCGCTCGCCCCGTTCCTGCTGACGAGCGGCGCGGTGGCCCAGGCGACGAGCGCGCTCCTCGCGGGCGCGGTGCTGGCCGGCGTCGGCGGCCTGGTCGGCTTCCTCTCCGGCACGAGCGCCTGGCGCTCCGCCGCGCGCATGCTGGGGCTCGGCGTGCTCGCCGCCGGCGTCACCTGGGCGGTCGGCCGGCTCTTCGGCGCCGTCGTCTAGCCGCGCGCCGCGGCGGCGTCAGGCCCGCCCGGTCCGGCCGCGCCCGTTCACCAGCGCCGCCAGCTCGCGGTGCAAGAGCGCCTCGTCGCCGAGGTTGAGCTCGACGAGCCGCCGCAGGTGGGCCACCGACTCGAGGTCCACCTCGCGGCACTCGACGCCCACGCGGTTGCCGTTCACGTGGGCCACCACGCCGTCCATGCGGATGACGGTGTCGCCGGCGTCGAGCCGGATGGAGAGGGCGCACCGGTCGCCCTGGCGCGGCAGGAGGCCGGGGCCGACCTCGACGAGCGCGCCCTTGAGCGAGACGTCGATGAGCTCGCAGTCGCCGCGCGCCGACCCGAGGTCGAGGCGCGCGGGGCGGTGGAAGCTGATGCGCGAGAAGCGGCGCTCGCCGCCGGCCGGCGTGGGTCCGATCATGGCGTCACCCCGATGGCCCGAAGCTGCCGCGTCGGGGCGGCCGTCGCAAGCCGCGCGGCCGGTCTCTTGGGCCGTGCTCCGCCGGGGTGCACGCGGCCGGGCGCGTGCCAATCAGGCGCGCGCCGACGTCCCGAGCCGGGCGAGCTCCTCGTCGGTGCGGCCGAGGTGCGCATCGAGCCACTCGGTGACCCAGCGGGCCACCTGCAGATCGGTGAGCGCATTGCCGCCGAGCCGCCCGAGCTCGGCGCCGACGACCGACAGGTCCTGCAGGAAGCGCCGGTGCTCGT
>DASTGK010000412.1:0-3023 GCA_035719085.1 Anaeromyxobacteraceae bacterium | reverse complement strand
CCTGCTCGGCGCGATCCCGCGCGGCGGCTTCGCCCCGCCCCCGGCGGAGGAGCCGCTCGAGGAGCTCTCCCCGGCGCCGCTCGACGACGGCGAGCCGATCCTGGCCACCGACCTCGCGCCCGAGGAGGAGATGGTGGAGGGGCGCGTGCCCATCCGCGAGCTCTCCCCGCGCGACCTCGCCATCCTCGACGCGCTCGAGCGGATGGCCTCGGGCGCCAGCGATCCCACCTCGGCCGCCTGGCCGACGCGCGTCGCCGCCGTCCTGCTCCGGCTCCTGCTCAGGAAGAAGCTGGTGACCGAGCAGGAGCTGCTCGACGAGCTGACTCGCCATCCCTAGCAACCCCAGCGGGGCTGGGCGCGTGATCGCGCCCTCAGACGTGCTCTACTGTCGGTCGCCGCGCGCCGCCGCCACGCTCCACCCGACCTGGAGACGCCGATGAAGCGCACCGCCCTGCTCCTCGCCGCCCTGCTCACCGCCAGCGCGGCGCGCGCCGACGACGGCAAGCAGATGTACGGGAAGAAGTGCCTCGCCTGCCACGGCGCCGACGGCGCGGGCGACAAGCCCCTCGGCCGCAAGGTGCACGCCCCCGACCTGCGCGCCACGGCGCTGGGCCAGGAGGCGATCGAGAAGGTGATCGCCGAGGGGCGCGGCAAGATGCTGCCGTACGGCGAGAAGCTCACCCCCGAGCAGATCAGGGAGATCGCCGCCTACGTGAAGGGCGGCTTCAAGTAGGCGGGCGGCGCCGGAGGACGAGGAGGGCCGATGAAGAAGGTGGAGCTCAACGCCATCGTGAGCCAGCGCATCGACGTCGCCGCCGGGCTGATGGTGCTCCGGGTGGCGCCGGACGGCTGGACGGTGCCGCCCTACGAGCCGGGCCAGTTCGCCGTGGTGGGGCTGCCCGGCAGCGCCCCGCGCGTGCCGCTCTCGGATCCCGAGGAGCCGCCCGCCGATCCCGACAAGCTCATCCGGCGCGCCTACTCGCTCGCCTCGCCGTCCGGTCCGGGCGAGCACCTCGAGCTCTTCGTCACGCTGGTCCGCTCCGGCGAGCTGACGCCGCGCCTCTTCGCCCTGCAGCCCGGCTCGCGCCTCTGGGTCGGGCCGAAGATCACCGGCATGTTCACGCTCGACCAGGCGCCGCCGGACAAGCACCTCGTCCTCGTCGCCACCGGCACCGGCATCGCCCCGTACATGAGCATGCTGCGCCAGCGCCTCCTCGCCGACGGCCCGCGCCGCGTGGCCGTGCTGGTGGGGGCGCGCCACTCCTGGGACATCGGCTACGTGGCCGAGCTCGCCACCATGCAGCGGCTCCGCCCGCAGTTCTCCTTCCTGCCCACCGTGAGCCGGCCGCAGGGCGAGCCGGTGCCCTGGGGCGGCGCCACCGGCCACGTGCAGCAGCTCTGGCAGGGCGGCGCCCTGGAGCGCGCCTGGGGCTTCAAGCCGACGCCGGCCGACACCCACGTCTTCCTCTGCGGCAGCCCGGCCATGATCGAGGACATGACGGCGCTCCTCCGGGTCGAGGGGTACACGCTGCAGGAGAAGGGGCAGCCCGGCCAGATCCACGCCGAGAAGTGGTGGTAGCGCGTGGAGCCCGGGCTCACGCGGCTCCTCGCCGAGGTGCGCGAGGCGCGGGGGCGGGTGGTGGCGCTCACCGGCGCCGGCATCTCGGCCGAGAGCGGCATCCCCACCTTCCGCGGCCAGGAGGGGTTCTGGGTCGTCGGCTCGCGCAACTACATGCCGCAGGAGATGGCCACCCGCGAGATGTTCGAGCGGCGGCCCGAGGAGGTCTGGCGCTGGTACCTCTACCGGTTCGGCGTCTGCCGCGGCGCCGCGCCCAACGCCGGCCACCTGGCGCTGGCGGCGCTGGAGGCCCGGCTCGGCGAGCGCTTCACGCTCGTCACGCAGAACATCGACGGGCTCCACCGGCGCGCCGGCTCGCGCCGCGTCCTCGCCATCCACGGCGACGCCGCCTTCGTCCGCTGCGCCGACGCGTGCGGCCAGGAGCGGCTGCCCCAGCCCGACCTCGGGGCGCGCGGCCGCGACACGCCCTTCACCGCCGACGACCGCCGGGCGCTCGCCTGCCCGCGCTGCGGCGGCTGGCTGCGCCCGCACGTGCTCTGGTTCGACGAGTACTACGACGAGACCAACTACTCGATGAGCACGGCCCTGCGGGCCGCCGACACGGCCGACCTGCTGCTGGTCGTCGGCACGAGCGGCGCCACCAACCTGCCGATGCAGATCGGCCGGATCGCCTTCGGCCGCGGCGCCGCCATCGTCGACGTGAACCCGGAGGAGAACCCGTTCGCCGAGCTGGCGGCGCGCGCCGAGCGCGGGGTCGCCGTCCGGGGCGGCGCCTGCGAGCGGCTGCCGGCCATCGCGGCGGCGCTCGCCGGCCCGGAGCCTTAGAAGGGCGAGCAGACGGCGACGACGCCGGTGAAGGCGTGGCGCACCTCGCCCTCCCAGCGGAGCGGCAGGTAGCGCACGCCGACGTCGAGCGCGAGCCCCTCGACGAGCGGCAGGCCGAGGCCGGCGCCCAGCTCGGGCGCGACGCTGTAGTGGACCGGGCCCGAGGGGCTGGTGTTGGCGCTGGGAGCCGCCTCCGGGTCGCCCCCCGGTGCGGCGGCGGCGAGCGAGATGGTGGAGCGCGCCAGCGGCGGGCCGAAGGAGTGATCCTGCGGCGCGATGGTGAGCGTCGCCAGCTGCACGCCGGCGGTGAGGTAGGGCGAGAGCGCCGCGGCGCGCAGCGGCCGGTAGACGAGCGCCGCCGTGAGCTCGGCCGAGGTCCACTCGCCGCCGCCGACGCTTGTGACCATGCCGAGGCCGGCGCGGATGCCGAAGGGCGACCAGGGGTCGAGCTCGACGCCGACGAGCGCGGTGGGGGAGACGCCCGAGCCGGTGCGGCTCACCGTGCGCACCGCCGACGGGCGCGCCGGCGCGGCCGAGGTGCGGCTCGCGCCCGGGAAGACGGCGGCGGTGACCATCGCGCTCCACCCGGCGGTGGCGCCGGCCTCGCGCTGACCGCGCC
>DASTGK010000411.1:0-17199 GCA_035719085.1 Anaeromyxobacteraceae bacterium | reverse complement strand
GCGATCGCATCGTCCCTCACCGCCTCCATGCGTCCTCCTGCTCCCGCCGCTCGGCCAGGAGCGCCAGCGGGTCGAGCGCGCCGGCGGCCGGCACCTCGCGCACGGAGCGGCCGTCCGACAGGAAGCGGACCGCCCCCTCGTCGGTGCGCCGCCAGGCGGCCCCCGCGCCGCGCCAGCGCGCCTCCGGCTCGGGGTGCGGGAAGCCGAACCGGTTGCTTGCGCCGACGCTCACCACGGCGAAGCGCGGGCTCACCGCGGCCACGAAGGCGGCGCCCGAGCTGGTCCGGCTCCCGTGGTGGGGCACCTTCACCAGGTCGGCGCGCAGCCGCGCCCCACCCGCCGCGATGGCCGCCGCCTCGCCGCGCTCCTCCACGTCGCCCGGGAAGAGGAGGGCGGTCGCGCCGTACTCCACCCGGAGCACCAGCGAGGCGTCGTTCTCCTCGAGCGACGGGTCGTCGCTCCCGACCGCCTCGAAGCGGACCCCGGCCCGCTCCCAGGCCTCGCCGTGGCGCAGCCGGACCGGCGCGGGCAGCCGCGCCAGCACCTCCTTCACGGCGCCCGCCGGCGGGCCGCCGCCCAGGATGAGCTTCTCGACGGGGAAGGCGGTGGCGACGGCGGCGAGGCCGAGCGTGTGATCCGGGTGCGGGTGGGAGACGATCACCGCCGCCAGCCGGGTGACGCCGAGGTCGCGCAGCAGCGGGACGAGGTCGCGGGCGCCGGGGTCGGGCCCGCCGGGGAAGGTGCCGCCGGCGTCGACGAGGACCACCGCGCCGTCGGGCAGCCGCAGGATGGCCCCGTCCCCCTGGCCGACCGACGCCGCGATGAGCTCGAGCTGGCCGCGCTCCCGGGCCGCCGCGGCGCGCACCGGGCCGGGGAGGGCGAGGCAGCCGGCGAGGCCGAGCGCGGCGCCCCAGCGGGCCGGCCCGCGCAGCCGGCCGAGCGAGAGGGCCAGGGCGCAGCCGAGTCCGGCCACGAGCGGCCCGGGCGAGGCGACGCCGACGACGGCGAAGGAGGGGGCCGCCGCGGTGTCCGAGACCCACAGGAGCGCAGTCGCGAGCGGCCGGCAGAGCCAGAGGAGCGGCGCGGCGAGCGGCGGCCAGGCGGCGGCGAGCACGGCCGCGGCGGCGGTGAGCGCAGTGAGCCCTGTGCCGATGGGGACGCCGGCCACGTTGGCCAGGACGCCGAGCGCCGGCAGCCGGCGGAAGTGGAGCGCCAGGATCGGCGCCGTCGCCAGGCTGGCGGCGACGGTGGCGCAGAGGCCGGCGACGAGCGGCTCGGCGAGCCGGGCCCGCCAGCTCCCGGGCGGAGGCCGGTCGAAGGGCAGGGCGGCCCGCAGCGGGCTCGCCAGCGCCACCAGCCCCGCCACCGAGGCGAGCGAGAGCTGCAGCGACGGGTCGAGCAGCGATCCCGGCTCGACGCCCAGCATGGCCAGCGTCGCCAGGCCGAGCGTGTTGGCGGCCGACCCCTCGCGGTCGAGGAGCGTGCCGGCGAAGAGGAGCGTCGAGGCGACCGCGGCCCGCACCACCGGGAAGCCGGCGCCCGTGGCCACGGTGTAGGCGATCGAGGCCGGCAGCGTCACCGCGGCGGCGGCGCGCCGGACGTCGACGCGCGCGGCGAGCGGCTCGACGCGCAGGAAGGCCCAGCGCAGGAGCCGCTCCAGCCCGGCCGCCACCACGACCAGGTGGAGCCCGGACACGGCGAGCACGTGGGCCAGGCCGGAGCGGGCGAAGGACTCGTTGGTGGCGGCGTCGAGCGCCGAGCGGTCGCCGGTCCCGATGGCCCGGACGAGCGCCGCCTCGCGCTCGGGGAGCCGGACGGCCGCCTCGGCGAAGCGCTCCCGTCCGCGCTCCAGCCAGGCGAGCGGGCTCGGCGGCGCGACCCGGACCGGCGGCAGGAGCGCCTCGGCCTGCAGCGCGACGCCCACCGCCGCGAGCCGGGCCGCCTGGTCGGTGGCACCCGGGTTGCGCGGGCCGGGCGGGCGCCAGAGCCGGGCCGGGAAGCGGATCCGGTCACCGGCGGCGAGCGGCCACTCGATGGGCGGCGCGGCCACGTCGAGCAGGGCGCCGCCCCGCTCGCGCAGCGTGAAGCGGAGCCGCCCCGCCGAGGCCGAGGGGACCGTCACCACCACCCCCTCGAGCTCGACCGGCTCCGCCGGCGGCGAGGCGGCCGGGGCGCGGGCCAGGACGGCCGCCAGCCAGCCGGCCGAGGCGAAGGCCAGCGGGGCGAACGGGGGAGAGGCGGCGAGGGGCAGCGCCAGGGCCGCGGCCGGGGGCCACCGCTCGCTCCAGAGCCCGGCCGCGACGCCGAGGAGGAGCCCGACCGCCACCGGGACGAGCGGCGCGCGGGAATTCATGGGCGAATCCGGTCCACTACGGCCGGAGGGGGCCGGAATTCGCCGAAAAACCGAGTGATATTGATTCGATTCGGAAAGTGTGATAGTTCTCCGCGACTAAGCTCCCGCCTCGGCCCTCGAATCGACAGGGGGTCGGGATGACTTGGCGAGCGGAGGTCCGAATGTCCGTGGCGCAGTCTACTCAGGTTTCCCCGAGCTTCAAGGTCGGGGACAAGGCAGTCTACCCCGGTCAGGGGGTGGGCGAGGTGATGGGGATCGAGCACAAGGAGGTCGCCGGCCAGCGGCAGTCCTTCTACGTGCTCCGGATCCTCGAGAACGGGATGAAGATCATGATCCCGATGAACAAGGTCAACTCGGTTGGCCTGCGCGAGATCATCGGGGAGAAGGACGTCAAGAAGGTCTACTCCATCCTCCGGGAGAAGGAGGTCTCGGTCGACTCCACGACCTGGAACCGCCGCTACCGCGAGTACATGGACAAGATCAAGACGGGCTCGGTCTTCGAGATCGCCGAGGTGCTGCGCGACCTCTACCTCCTCCGCTCCGACAAGGACCTCTCCTTCGGCGAGCGGAAGATGCTCGACACGGCGCGGTCGCTCCTCATCAAGGAGCTGGCCATCGCCAAGGACTGCGACGAGCAGGACGTCGAGACCGACCTCAAGAAGATCTTCAACATCGCCTGACCGGTGACCCCGGCCGCCGGCCGGGGTGGAGTACCATCGACCGCCGCCCGGACCTGCGTCCGCGCGGCGGTCGCGTCTCCGGGCCGGAAGGGCCGCCTGGCGCGATCTCGTGGTCACGCGGGCGGAGCAGTGCAGCGCCAGTGCCAGCGCCGCGGCGGGCCGAGCCACGGCCCGGCGGCGGGAGGAGCGGATGATCGGCGGCGAGCGGGTCGGGGCGATCGTGGCGGCGGGCGGCTCGGGGTTGCGCGCCGGCGTGGCCAAGCAGTGGCTCGCCCTGGGCGGCGAGACGGTGCTGCGCCGGTCTGCCCGGCTCCTGGCCGGCTGCGAGCTGGTGGACGAGCTGATGGTGGTGGTGCCGCCCGGCGAGGAGGCGCGCGGGGCGGCGGAGCTCGCCGGCCTCGGCAAGGGGGCCCGCGCGGTGGCCGGCGGCGCGGCCCGCGCCGACTCGGTCCGGAACGGCCTGGCGGCGCTCGACGGCTGCGCCGTGGTGCTGGTGCACGACGCCGCCCGGCCCTTCGCCACGCCCGCGCTGGTGGCCCGCGTCGGCGAGGCGGCGGCCCGCGACGGCGCGGCCCTGGCGGCCCTGCCGGTCACCGACACGGTGAAGCGGGCGGCCGCGGGCGAGGGGTCGCCGCGCGTCGCCGAGACGCTCGACCGGCGCGCCCTCTGGCTCGCCCAGACGCCGCAGGGCTTCCGGCGCGACCTGCTCCTCGGCGCCTTCCGCGCCGCCGGCGAGGCCGCCTCGGCCGCCACCGACGAGTGCGCGCTCGTCGAGGCCGCCGGCGCCCCGGTGACGCTGGTGCCCGGCGAGCCGGGCAACTTCAAGATCACCACGCCCGACGACGTGGCGCGGGCCCGGGCGCTCACCGAGGCGCCGTTCGCCGCCGGCGTGGCCTACGACTGCCACCGCTTCGAGGCCGGCCGGCGGCTGGTCCTCGGCGGCGTCGAGTTCGAGGGGGACGGCCTGCTCGGCCACTCCGACGCCGACGTCTGCGCCCACGCCATCGGCGACGCCGTGCTGGGCGCCGCCGGCCTGGGCGACCTGGGGCGCCACTTCCCGGACACCGACCCGCGCTGGAGGGGGGTCTCCTCGCTCGTGCTGCTCCGCGAGATCGCCCGCAAGGCGGCCGAGGCCGGCTGGCGGGTCGGCAACGCCGACGTCACGCTGGCGGCCCGGCGCCCCAAGATCGCGCCGCGCGCCGAGGAGATGCGCGCCCGGCTGGCCGAGGCGCTCGGCGTCTCCCCGGCCCAGGTGAACGTGAAGGCGACCACGGGGGAGGGGATGGGCTTCGTCGGCCGCGGCGAGGGGATCGCCGCCCACGCCACCGCCCTGCTGGTGAGGAGCGCCCGGTGACCGAGCCCACGACGCCGGACGGTCCGCCCGAGGACCGCTTCTTCGACGAGCCCCGGGACGGCGCCGCGCCGCCGCTCCCCCCGCCGCCCCGCAAGCGCGCCTCGCCGCTGCTGGCCCGCTCCCCCGTCTTCGCGGTGGTGGCGCTGCTGATCGGCGGCTGGCTCCTCTACGAGCTCTCCGGCGACGTCGGCTACTTCGTCGCGCCCCGCGAGCCCATCGACCTGGGCGGCCCCGGCGCCTACGCGCTCGACCGGGCGCGCGAGAACCGGCTGGTGCAGGTGCGCGGCGAGCTGGCCGAGGCGGTGCCGGTGACCGTGTCGCGCACCGGCCAGGCGCGCACCGTCGGCCGCGTGGCCGGCACCAACCTGCTCGTCGACCGGCCCGGCCGCGCCGGCCCGCCCGTCTACGAGGGTCGGCTCCTGCCGGTCCGGGCGCGCGGCGACTACGCGGAGGTGGTGGCCGCGCTCAAGGCGCGCGGCGCGCCGCTCGGCGACGCCTGGCTGGTGGTGCGCGACGGCGAGCGGCCGCGGGAGAAGTGGCTCCCGGTGCTCGGCTCGGCCATCCTGCTCCTCCTCCTCGCCGTCAACCTGCGCGCCCTCGTGAAGCACCTCCTCGCCTGACGGGAACGACACCGCGATGACCATCCAGGTCCACGACACGCTGACCGGGGCCAAGCGCCCCTTCGAGACGCTCGAGCCGGGCGCCGTCCGCATGTACGCCTGCGGCCCGACGGTCTACGACTTCAGCCACCTCGGCCACGCCCGGTGCTACGTGGTCTGGGACGTGGTGGTGCGCCACCTGCGCGCCCGCGGCTACCGGGTCACCTACGTCCGCAACTTCACCGACGTGGACGACAAGATCATCAAGCGGGCCAACGAGCGGGGCGAGGATCCGGTGGCGCTGGCGGCCCGCTTCGCCGACGCCTTCCACGAGGACATGGACGCGCTCGGCTGCGTCCGGCCCGACGTCGAGCCGCGCGTCTCCGGCCACATCCCGGAGATCGTGGCGCTCATCGAGACGCTGGTGGCGAAGGGGTTCGCCTACGCGCCGGGCAACGGCGACGTCTACTTCGCCGTCCGCAAGTTCCCCGAGTACGGCCGGCTCTCGCGCCGCAACCTCGACGACCTGCTGGCCGGCGCCCGCGTCGACCCGGGCGAGGCGAAGCGCGACCCGCTCGACTTCGCCCTGTGGAAGGCGGCCAAGCCGGGCGAGCCGCGCTGGCCGAGCCCGTGGGGCGAGGGGCGGCCGGGCTGGCACATCGAGTGCTCGGCCATGACGCGCAAGCACCTCGGCGACACCTTCGACCTGCACACCGGCGGCAAGGATCTCGTCTTCCCGCACCACACCAACGAGATCGCCCAGTCGGTCTGCGCCACGAGCGCCGCGCTCAAGGCCGACGACTTCGCCCGCTACTGGCTCCACAACGGCTTCGTCGAGATCGACGACGAGAAGATGTCCAAGTCGCTCGGCAACTTCTTCACGGTGCGCCAGGTGCTGGAGCGGTTCGACGCCGAGGGGCTGCGCCTCTTCCTTCTCGGCACCCACTACCGGCGCGACTTCAACTTCTCCGACACCATCCTCGCCGAGGCCGAGGCGCGGCTCGGCTACCTGTACGAGACGGTGGAGAAGGCGGAGCGGGTGGCCGCGGGCGCCGCGCCGGGGGAGGGCGACGGGCTGGTGGAGCGCTGCCGCGCCGCGCTCGACGACGACTTCAACACGGCGCAGGTGCTGGGCCTGCTGGCCGAGGCCTTCACCGCCGCCAACGCGCTCGCCGACCAGAAGGGGAAGAAGACGCCGGAGCAGAAGGCCGCCCTGGCCGCCTTCGCCCGCGACGCGCGGACGGTCGGCGAGACGGTGGGCCTGCTCGGCCGGGCCCCAGCGGCCGCGCTGCGCGCCATCCGCGATCGGGCGGCGGCGCGGCGGGGGATCGACGGGGCGGCGGTGGAGGCGCTGCTCTCGGAGCGCGCGGCGGCCAGGAAGGCCAAGGACTTCGCGCGCTCGGACGCCATCCGCGACGACCTGCTCGCCCGCGGGGTGGCCATCATGGACGGCCCCGAGGGGACGAGCTGGAAGGTCGTCGGGTAGGCGGCTGCTACTCCTCCTCGGGGCGCGGCTGCGGCCCGGGGATGATGCCGGCGATGTCGGGGTCGACGCCGGGGTCGGTCGGACCCCGCTCGGCCTTCTCGCGCTTACGCTCCTCGCGCTTGGCCTCCTTCTCGCGCTGCTTCTCGGCCCGCTTGGCCTCCTTCTGCCGCTTCAGGTGCCCAGGATTGAATGCCATGGCTGCCTCCTTGGATGGCCGTCAGAAAAGAGAAAGCCCGGCCGCGTGGCCGGGCCTCCGTGGGCGATGCGTGCGTCTGGCGCGTTAGACCGCGCGGACGTTGGCCGCCTGCAGGCCCTTCGGGCCCTTCTTCACCTCGAACTCGACCCGCTGACCCTCCTGGAGGGAGCGGAAGCCGTCCGCGACGATCGCGGTGTGGTGGCAGAACACGTCCTCGCCACCGCCGTCCTGAGTGATGAAGCCGAAGCCCTTCGCATCGTTGAACCACTTCACGGTACCACTGGCCATCTGAACACTTCTTTCTGTTCGGGCGGCGACGTGCCGGCCCGGTCACCGTTGCCGACTCTGGGCGTGGGAGACCGGCGCACGTTAATGGAACCCGCTCCAAAAGTCGAGGGCTGGCCTTGAAAAAGGCCGTACACCCCCGCGCGGGGAAGGCTAGCCAGCGCCGGGCTCAGTTCCAGCTGCCGACCGTCGCCGGGCTGATGCTGGGGCACAGGCAGTCGGCGCTGATGGTGTTGAGCCCGACCTTCCCCTCGTAGAGGCTGTCCGTGTAGCACCAGACCGTGCAGGAGTTGGTGCTCATCGACTGCCAGCCGAGGCAGCCGGTGGAGCAGAGCGGCGGTGTCACGGCGACACCCGTCGGATCCCACGCCTGCGCCGCCTCGAGCGCCGAGGCGGCGGTGTAGTTGCCCGGCGTGAGGAGCGGCAGGCAGTCGGCGTAGGTCACGGTGGCGCCGTTGCGCACGAGGCCGGTCGTGTGGACCGTCTGGCAGAGGTTTCCGCAGCAGCCGGCGGCGCAGCAGCTGGCGCCGGCGCCGGAGCCGCAGGCCGTCTCGCCCGGCGCGCAGCAGAGGCCGCCGGTGCAGACCTGGCCGGTGGCGCAGGCGTGGCCGCAGGCGCCGCAGTTGGCCGCGTCGGTGAGCTTCGAGACGCAGGCGCCGGGCGAGGGGCCACAGACGTCGGGGGTGGCGGCGGGGCACGCGCCGCAGCTGCTCGCGGCGCAGGGCGCTCCGGTGGCGCAGGCGTGGCCGCACGCACCGCAGTTGGCCGGGTCGGTGGCGGTGTCGGCGCAGGCCGAGCCGCAGATGACCTCGCTCCCCGGACAGGCGCAGGCGCCGGCGGCGCAGGTGGCGGTGGCCGGGCAGGAGACGGCCGCCGTGCAGCTCGCGCCGCAGTGGCGCGGGTCCGACGAGAGCGCGAAGCAGCCGGCGGCGCAGCTCGTCTTGGGCGGATCGCAGACGCAGGCGCCGGCGGCGCACCGCTCGCCCGGGAGGCAGGCCTTGCCGCAGCTCCCGCAGTGGGCCGGGTCGCCCTGCAGGTCGGCGCAGAAGGTGCCGCAGTCGTCGGGCCGGGCGGCCGGGCACTGGCAGGCGCCCGAGGCGCACTCCGCGCCCGTCTTGCAGGGGGCGCAGGCGGCGCCGCAGTGGGCCGGGTCGGTCTGCGTGAGGGCACAGCGCGGGAAGAGGCCCGCCGGGCAGGCGGTGGCGCCGGCGCTGCACTGGCAGGCGCCGCCGCTGCAGGTCCCCTCGCCGCACGGCTGGTTGCAGCCACCGCAGTGGAGCGCGCTCGTGCCCGTGTCGACACAGAGGACGCCGCAGCGGACCTGGCCCGAAGGGCAGGCGTCGGACTTCTTGCAGCCGGCGAGGGCGGCGGCGAGCGCCAGGGCGGTCAGGGCAGCGGGGCCTGAGGCGGCGACCTTCATTCACCGGCAGGATACTCCTGCCAGGGCGGGAGGGCTCGCCGGCCGGGCCTCCGGCGCCTCGCCCGGAAGGGGCGGCGGCGGGCGTCGCACCCTGGCGGTATGAAAGGGGGCGTGCCCTTCGACCTCCAGAGCGACTTCGCCCCCACGGGCGACCAGCCCCGCGCCATCGACGAGCTGACCGCCGGCCTCGCCCGGGGCGACCGCCACCAGGTCCTGCTCGGGGTCACCGGCTCGGGCAAGACCTTCACCATCGCCAACGTGGTGGCCCGGGTGAAGCGGCCGACGCTGGTCATCGCCCACAACAAGACGCTGGCGGCGCAGCTCTACGGCGAGTTCAAGGCGCTGCTGCCCACGGCCGCGGTCCACTACTTCGTCAGCTACTACGACTACTACCAGCCCGAGGCCTACGTCCCGTCGAGCGACACCTACATCGAGAAGGACTCGTCCATCAACGACGAGATCGACCGGATGCGCCACGCGGCGACGCACGCGCTCCTCACCCGCAACGACGTGCTCATCGTGGCCTCGGTCTCCTGCATCTACGGCCTCGGCACGGCCGAGGCCTACTACGGCCTCCTGCAGCAGCTGGAGCGGGGCCAGGAGTTCGTGCGCGACCGCTTCATCCGCTCGCTCATCGACATCCAGTACGAGCGGAACGACCACGACTTCCACCGCGGCACCTTCCGCGTGCGCGGCGACACCATCGAGGTCTTCCCGCCCTACGAGGAGGAGAAGGCCCTCCGCATCGAGTTCTTCGGCGACGTGGTGGAGCGGATCCAGGAGTTCGACCCCCTGCGCGGCGCCGCCCTGGGCGAGCTCGACAAGGCGGCCATCTTCCCCAACTCGCACTACGTCTCGGCGCCGGAGACGCGCCACCGGGCCATCCAGGGGATCCGCGGCGAGCTGCAGGAGCGGCTGGCCGCCCTGAAGGCCCAGAACAAGCTGGTCGAGGCGCAGCGGCTGGAGCAGCGGACCGTCTTCGACCTGGAGATGCTGGAGCAGATGGGCTTCTGCACCGGCATCGAGAACTACTCGCGCTGGCTCTCCGGCCGGAAGGCGGGCGACCCGCCTCCCTGCCTGCTCGACTACTTCCCCAAGGGCTGGCTGCTGGTGCTCGACGAGTCGCACCAGACGGTGCCGCAGATCGGCTCGATGTACCGCGGCGACCGCTCGCGCAAGGAGACGCTCGTCGAGTACGGCTTCCGGCTCCCCTCGGCGCTCGACAACCGGCCGCTCAAGTTCGAGGAGTTCGAGGCGCTGGCGCGGCAGACCATCTACGTGTCGGCCACGCCGGCCGAGTACGAGCTCGACAAGGCGCAGGGGGTGGTGGTGGAGCAGATCATCCGCCCCACCGGCCTGGTCGATCCCGAGGTGGAGGTCCGGCCGGTCGGCTCGCAGGTGGACGACCTGCTCGGCGAGGTGCGCAAGCGGGCCGAGGCGGGCGAGCGGGTGCTGGTCACCACGCTGACGAAGCGCATGGCCGAGGACCTGACCGAGTACTTCACCGACGTGGGGGTGCGCTGCCGCTACCTGCACAGCGACATCGACACGCTGGAGCGGAGCGCCCTCATCCGCGATCTGCGCAAGGGGGAGTTCGACGTCCTCATCGGCATCAACCTGCTGCGCGAGGGGCTCGACATCCCGGAGGTCTCGCTGGTGGCGGTGCTCGACGCCGACAAGGAGGGCTTCCTGCGCTCCGCCGTGTCGCTCATCCAGACCATCGGCCGCGCCGCCCGCAACGTGAACGGGCGGGTCATCCTCTACGCCGACGCCGTCACCGACTCGATGCGCCGCGCGCTCGACGAGACCGACCGGCGCCGCGAGAAGCAGCAGGCCTGGAACCGCGAGCACGGCGTCACGCCGCAGTCGGTGAAGCGCGGCATCTCCGACCTGGGCATGGCGGCGGCCGAGGCCGACTACGTCACCGTGCCGCTGGCGGCGGAGGAGGGGGCCGAGTACCGGCCGGACCAGGTGCCGGCGATGGTGGCCGAGCTCGAGGCCGAGATGAAGGCGGCCGCCGAGGCGCTCGACTTCGAGAAGGCGGCGACCCTCCGCGACCGGATCCTCCACCTCAAGGGGGCGGCGCTCGGCCTGCACGGCGCCGCCGCGGGGGCGAAGGGGGTGCTCGGCTCGGGCGCCATGGCCGGGGCCGTGGCGGCCGGGAGGCTGAGCGGGGCGCGCCGGCCGCAGCAGCGGCGGCGGCGGAGGTGAGGCCGCCCGCGAGGCGGCTCACCGCCGGAGCGCCACCCAGAGCCCGGCCCCCAGGATGAGGGCGATGCCCGACGCGGCCACCGCGTCCGGCACCTCGCCGAACACCAGCACGCCGATGGCCGTGGCGCAGGCCAGCTCGACGTAGTGGAACGGGGCCAGGAAGGAGGCCTCGGCCCGCTCGTAGCCGGCGGTGATGAGCCAGAGCGCCAGCCCGCCGAAGACGGCCATGAGCGCCAGCCAGCCGACGAACGTCGCGTCGAAGGCGCGCCAGCCGCCGGCCGCGGCGAGGGGCAGGAGCCCGACCGACGCCACCACGCCGAAGTGGAGCGTGGTCGCCAGCGCCGGGACGTCCCCCTTCAGCTTGCGGTTGAGGATGACGGACGCCGCGAAGCAGGCCGCCGCGCCGAGCGGCGAGAGCGACGCCCAGGTGAAGAGGCCGCTGCCCGGCCGGATGACGAGCAGGGCGCCCGCGAAGCCGGCCGCCACCGCCAGCCAGCGCGACAGGCCGACCCGCTCGCCGAGGGCCGGGCCGGAGGCGGCGGTGATGAGCAGCGGGTTCACGAAGAGGAGCGCCGAGGCCTCGGCGAAGGGCATGTGCGCGAAGCCGTAGAAGAGGAGCACCGTCACGCCGACCGGCAGGGCGACGCGCACGAGGTGGAGGCCGCGCAGGGGCGGGAGGAGGGCGCGCGGCCCGTGGCGGGCCAGCACCAGGGGCGCCAGCAGCAGGACGTTGGCGGCGTAGCGCCCCCAGGCGATCTGCGTCGTCGGGTAGCCGGCCGCCGCCAGGTGCTTGGCGACGGCGTCCATGCAGGGCCAGACCACGGCCGAGGCCAGGATCATGGCGACGCCGGTGGCGCGGGCGGGGGCGGCGGAGGGTGGGGCGGACATCGGGCGCCTTCCCTACCACGGGCGGGCGCGCGGCGCGTCCTCGCCGGCCGCGACGATCCGATGGGCCGCGCCTGGAGCGGCTCCGCGCCTTATGCTACGTGCCCGGCGCCACATGGACGCGACCCTCCAGCGCACGCTCGACGAGCTCCCGGCCGAGCCGGGCTGCTACCTGATGAAGGACCGGGCCGGCACGGTGGTCTACGTCGGCAAGGCCTCCAGCCTGCGCAGCCGCGTGCGCAGCTACTTCGGCGCGCCGCGCTCTGACGAGCGGGCCTTCGTGGCGCTGCTCGACGAGCTGCTCGGCTCGATCGAGGTGATCGTCACCCGGTCGGAGAAGGAGGCCGTCCTTCTCGAGAACCAGCTCATCAAGAAGCACCGGCCGCGCTTCAACGTGGTGCTGCGCGACGACAAGGACTTCATCGTCCTCAAGCTCGACCGCACCCACCCGTTCCCGCGCCTCGAGGTGCGGCGGGCGCGCGAGGCGCGGGCGCCCGGGGCCCGCTACTTCGGCCCCTACAGCTCGGCCAGCTCGATCCGGGAGACGCTCAAGATCGTCAACCGCCACTTCCAGCTGCGCACCTGCACCGACCACGTCTTCGACCACCGCCGGCGCCCCTGCGTGCTCTACCAGATCCACCGCTGCCCGGCGCCGTGCGTCTACGAGGTGGCGCCGGAGGCCTACGGCGCCTCGGTGGAGGACGCGGTCGCCTTCCTGGAGGGGAGCGAGACCGAGCTGGCCGGCCGGCTCGAGGCGCGCATGCGCGAGGCGGCGGCGGCGCTGCGCTTCGAGGAGGCGGCGCGGCTGCGCGACCAGCTCCAGGCGGTGCACCGCAGCCTGGAGACGCAGCGGGTGCTCATGGGCGACGGCGCCGACCGCGACGTGGTCGGCCTGCACCGCGAGGGGCCGGACCTGGTCATCCAGGTGCTGGTGATGCGCGGCGGCAAGCTCTCCGACTCGCGCGCCTTCCCGTTCAAGGGGCGCGAGTTCCCCGACGCCGAGCTGCTGTCCCAGTTCCTCTCGGCCTACTACGAGCAGGTGCCGGCGCCGGACGAGGTGCTCCTGCCGCTCGAGCCGGACGAGGCGGCGGCGCTCGCCGAGGTGCTCTCGGAGCGGCGCGGCGCCAAGGTGCGCCTGCTCACCCCGCAGCGCGGCGCCAAGGCCGACCTGCTCGAGGTGGCGGCGCGCAACGCGGCCCAGAGCTTCACTCAGTGGCACGAGAAGGACGAGCGGCGCGAGGAGGCGATCCAGGCGCTCACCGGCTCGCTCCACCTGGCGCGGCCGCCGCGCTGGATGGAGTGCTACGACATCTCGACCTTCCAGGGGGCGCTGGCGGTCGGCTCGGGCGTCTCGATGCGCGACGGCGAGCCGGACAAGGCCGGCTACCGCCGCTACAAGGTGAAGGGCGTGGCCGGGCAGGACGACTTCGCCATGCTCCACGAGGTGATCACGCGGCGCCTGAGGCGCGGGCTGGCGGAGGGGAGCCTGCCCGACCTCATCGTCATCGACGGCGGCAAGGGGCAGCTCAACGCGGCGCTGGCGGCGGCGCGCGACCTGGGCGTGCCGATGAAGCCGGTGCCGGGCAACGAGGGGGCGCCCTTCGTCGAGCTGGTCGGCCTGGCCAAGTCGCGGCTGGTGGCCGGCGACCTCGGCGCCACCCGCGTCATCTCGCGGCGCGGCCGGCGCCCGGCCCCGGCGACGGTGGCCCTCGCCGACGCGGCCGAGGCGCAGGAGAAGGGGTTCGTCCCCGAGGCGGCCCGCAGCCCCGAGCGCGTCTTCCTGCCCGGCCGCAAGGATCCGATCGTGCTGCGGCAGAACTCGGCCGAGCTCTTCCTGCTCACCCGGCTGCGCGACGAGGCCCACCGCTTCGCCATCACCTTCCACCGCAAGCTGCGGCGCGAGCGGAACTTCCAGAGCGTGCTCGAGTCGATCCCGGGCATCGGCGAGGGGCGGAAGAAGGCGCTCCTGCGCCACTTCGGCGCCCTGAAGCGGGTCAAGGAGGCGACCGCCGAGGAGGTGGCCGCCGTCGAGGGGTTCGGCCCGAAGCAGGCGCGCGCCGTCTTCGAGTTCTTCCACCCGCCGGAGGGGGCGCCGCCGGCGCCCGACGGCGAGGCGCCGACCGAGGCGGACATCGACGCGGCGCTGGCCGAGGAGGGCGACGCGCCGGCCCTCGCGGCGGAGGGCGCCCCGGCGGACGGGCCGGTTGCCCGCCCCGCCGGCACCGCTTAGATGGGAAGTTCACTCACCGGAGGAGGACGCATGCGGATCGCGGACGACGTCACGAAGCTCATCGGCAACACGCCGCTGGTGCGGCTCAACCGCGTCATGGACGGCGCCCGCGCCACCGTGGCCGCCAAGCTGGAGAGCTTCAACCCGGCCTCGAGCGTCAAGGACCGGATCGGCGTCGCCATGATCGAGGCGGCCGAGCGCGAGGGGAAGATCGGCAAGGAGACCATCCTGCTCGAGCCGACGAGCGGCAACACCGGCATCGGGCTCGCCTTCGCCGCCGCCGCCAAGGGCTACCGGCTGGTGCTGACCATGCCGGAGACCATGTCGATGGAGCGGCGGCGCATCCTGGCCGCGCTCGGCGCCGAGCTGGTGCTGACGCCGGGGCCGGAGGGGATGAAGGGGGCCATCAACAGGGCCGAGGCCCTGGCCGCCGAGAACCGCAACTACCTCATCCTCCAGCAGTTCGAGAACCCGGCCAACCCGGAGATCCACCGGCGCACCACCGCCGAGGAGATCTGGCGGGACACCGACGGGCAGATCGACGTCTTCGTCGGGGGCACCGGCACCGGCGGCACCATCACCGGCGTCGGCGAGGTGCTCAAGTCGCGCAAGCCGTCGGTCAGGATCGTCGCGGCCGAGCCGAAGGACTCGCCGGTCATCTCGGGCGGCAAGCCCGGGCCGCACAAGATCCAGGGCTGGGGGCCGGGCTTCGTGCCCAAGGTGCTCAACACCAAGGTGCTCGACGAGACCATCGTGGTGTCGAACGAGGACGCCGGGATCATGGCGCGGCGGCTCGGGCGGGAGGAGGGGATCCTCTCGGGGATCTCCTGCGGCGGCGCCGCCTGGGCGGCCCGCGAGGTGGCGCGGCGGCCGGAGAACGAGGGGAAGCTGATCGTGGTGGTGCTCCCCGACACCGGCGAGCGCTACCTCTCGACGTGGCTGTTCGAGGAGGCCAAGTGAGCGAGCCGGTCAAGGTCGACCTGAAGGCGATCGTCGACGAGCTGGTGCGGGGGGCCTCGGAGCTGGCCGCCTTCCCGGGCGGGCAGGCGCTGCTCCCCTCGCGCGAGGTGGTCGTCGAGGTGGTGGAGGAGCTGCGCTCGGTCGTCTTCCCCGGCTACTTCGGGACGACCGACCTGCGCGAGGAGAACCTCCACTACTTCATCGGCGCCACGCTGGAGCGGGCCTCGCGCACGCTCGAGGAGCAGGTGCGGCGCGCCCTGGCCTTCGCCGAGCGGCACGATCTCCACGGGTGCACCCACTGCGCCCAGGCGGCGGCCGACACGGTGGCCGCCTTCCTCTCGCGCGTCCCGGAGATCCGCCGGCTGGCCGCCTCCGACGTCGAGGCGGCCTACGAGGGCGACCCGGCGCTCAAGAGCCGCGACGAGGCCATCTTCGCCTACCCGGGCCTCTTCGCCGTGACCACGCAGCGGATCGCCCACGAGCTGCACGTGCTCGGCGTGCCGCTCATCCCGCGCATCATCACCGAGTACGCCCACACGCTCACCGGCATCGACATCCACCCGGGCGCGGCCATCGGCGAGCGCTTCTTCATCGACCACGGCACCGGCGTGGTGGTGGGCGAGACCTGCCGCATCGGCAGCGGGGTGCGGCTCTACCAGGGCGTCACGCTCGGGGCCAAGAGCTTCCCCCTGGACGATCAGGGGAAGCCGATCAAGGGGATCGATCGGCACCCCATCGTCGAGGACGACGTCGTGGTATACGCGGGCGCCACGATCCTCGGCCGCGTCGTCATCGGCAAGGGATCGTCGATCGGCGGCAACGTCTGGCTCACCCAGGGCGTCCCGCCGGGAAGCCGGATCACGCAGGCCGAGACCCGAGACACCAGGTTCTCGCACGGCGGCGGCATCTAGGGCGCGGGGCGCCCGGAGCCGGGCCGGGCGAGCCGCACGAAAGGAAGCACCCGTGGCCCACCACCCCTGGCACGACGTCGAGCTGCCGCGCTACGTCGAGGACGCCATCCCCGCGGTCATCGAGATCGCCACCGGCTCGAAGGTCAAGTACGAGCTGGACAAGTCGACCGGCCTGCTCCTGGTGGACCGCATCCTCTTCTCGTCGGTCCACTACCCGGCCAACTACGGCTTCGTGCCCCAGACCTACTGCGACGACGGCGACCCGCTCGACATCCTGGTGCTCTGCTCCGAGCAGATCCAGCCGCTCTCCATCATGCGCGCCAAGGTGATCGGCGTGATGAAGATGCGCGACGACAAGGGGCTCGACGACAAGCTCATCGCCGTCCACGCCGACGACCCGAACTACGCCGACTACGGCGACGTCTCGGAGCTGCCGCAGCACCGGCTGCGCGAGCTGCGCCGCTTCTTCGTCGACTACAAGGCGCTCGAGAACAAGAAGGTGGTGGTGGGCGAGCCGCAGGGGCGCTCGGTGGCGCTCCAGGTGCTGCGCGACGCCATCAAGCTCTACGACGCCGAGAAGCCGCGGCTGAAGGGCGAGCCGGAGAAGGCGCCGGCGCCGAAGAAGGCCAAGGCGCGGCCTGCCGCGAAGAAGGCAGCGCGGCGGTAAGTAAGAGGGGAGGGCGGCCGCCTCCTCAGTGCCCCCCGCACCCGCACCCGCCGCCACCGTGCTGGTGCGGCGGGGGCGCGGCGAGGGGCTGGAGCGCGCCGGCCTCGAAGCGGCGGGCCTGCTCGGCGGCCGGCTCGCCGGCGGCGGCCTGCCAGACGCGGAGGCCGGCCTGCAGCAGGTGGCCGAAGGCGCCGGGGCCGAGGTGGCCCGCCACGACGTCGGTGACGCCGGCGGCGGCGAAGGCCTCGGCCACCGCGCGCCCGGACTGCCCGGCGTTCGCGAGGAACCGGGGCGGCGCGCCCGGCTCCAGCACCGCCAGCCAGGGCGCCTTGCCGAAGTGGTCGGAGAGCGGGGCGTCGAGCCGATCGATCGCGAGGGTGAGGCCGAGGCGGGGCATGGTCCTCCTTGGAGCCGGGGCGCGGGCGCGCGGTGCGAGGGTACCGCCGATTCCGGCCGGGCGGCAGCGGTTCAGGGCCGCGCCAGCGACGGGGCGGCCTTCGCGCTCCACCAGCCCCAGGTCAGCGGCGCGACGACTGGACGGCGCGCTCGAGGTCGCGCATCCCGCTCCTGAGGCCGTCGAGATCTCGACGCAGCCCCTCGGTCTCGCGCCGCAGCCCGTTGATCCCGTCGAAGGGACCACCCATGGCCTCCCGCAGTTTCGCCACCTCGCGCGTCAGGTCGACCAGGGCGGCGCGAAGGGCGGGCGCCTCCGGATCGGCGCAGGTGCAGGCGGCGGGCGCGGCCTGCGCCGTCGCCTTCGGCGGCTCGGCGCGGCCTGCGAGCGGGAGCGAGAGGGTGGCGACTGCGACGGCCACGGGCAGGGAGCGGCGCATGGTGTCCTCGGCGGGGCAGGGGGCCATCCGAGCGACGCGCCGGGGCGCGGGCCTATTCACGCCGATGCAGGTCTTTCCCCGAGGCGCCGCGCGCGCTCGGCGACTGGCCGGCTGCGGCCGCGAGCCGCC
>DASTGK010000410.1:0-10613 GCA_035719085.1 Anaeromyxobacteraceae bacterium | reverse complement strand
CACCCGCTGCTTCCCCCACCGGGCGAGCGGCAGCACCTTCTCCCTCCCTCTCCCCCACCGGGGGAGAGGGCTGGGGTGAGGGGGCGGCTTCTGCGATCGGCGGCAGCGGCGGCGGGAGCGTGGTCTCGTAGACCGGCTCCGGCGGAGAGGGCTGGGGTGAGGGGGCGGGAACGGCGGCCGCTGGCGCCGCAGGAGCCTCCGCCGCATGCCCCATGGCCGCGACGCGCTTGCCCAGCGCCTCCACCTGCGTCGCGATCCGCTCGACGCGCTCCTCGAGGTCCTTGCGCCGGCGCCCCTGCACCGCGAGCGCGATCGCGAGCGCGACCGGCGCGAGCAGGTAGACGCCTGCGAGCGCGAACAGCAGGGCCTCGTCCATCCAGCCTCCCCCGGCGCCGGGTGGGCGCCGTCACGGAGAGAGCATAGAGGAGGATGGGGCCGAGCGGGGGTACGACAGGCGGCTCACCGGCCCGGCGGCGAGGCCTCGGCCGGCGGGGGCGGGGTGGAGCCGGTGGCCGGCGACACGCCGAACGGCACCGTCGGCGGCGGCTCCTTGCCGGCCTGGGGCTGCTCCACCGCCGGCACGCCGAGCGGCAGGCAGCGCAGGCCGCCCGGCTCGACGCGGCACTGGGGCGGGGGCGGCGGAGGCGCCGCCTCGCAGAAGCCCGTCCGCGGGTTGCAGGTGGTGCCGTGGGTGCAGGTGGCGACGCAGCCGCCGTTCGCCCGGCTCACGCCGGCGGCGCCGACGGCGAGCGTGGTGTTGAGGATCGCGGCGGGCAGCGTGTAGGGCGCCGACGAGCGGCAGGCGGCGAGGGTGAGGAGGAGCGCGGCGGCGAGGGCGGCCCGGGGCATGGGCCGACCATAGCGCGCCGCGCCTTCTCCTAGAACTGGATCGCCCGCGCCCGCTCGGCCTGGCGCCGGAAGGCGTCGAGCCAGCTCACGCCGGAGAGCTTCTCGGCGAGGGCCACCGCGATGTGGCGCGGCTCGACGCCGCGGGGCTGGTTCCGGCCGAGCCCCTGGACGCAGGAGGGGCAGTTGGTGAGCACCACCGCCCCGCCCGCCTTGCCGTGCAGCGCCTCGTCGAAGGCGGCCTGCTTGCGGTGGAGCATCTTGCCGGTGATGTCCGGGCGCGACAGCGCCAGCGTGCCGGCCTCGGAGCAGCAGTGGGGCACCGCCTCCACCTTGCCGAAGCCGCCGAGCTTCACCAGCACCTCGCCGGCCTTGCCGTCGAGCGAGTCGTGGCACGGGGCGTGGTACAGATAGTCGCCGTCGCCCTCCACCCGGAGCCCCTTCTCGGCGGCGTAGCGCGCCACGTCGACCAGCCGGCCGCCGAAGAGCTTCTCGGCCGCCATGGCCTCGAGCCCATCGCGGCAGGTGCCGCAGGTGACGACGCAGCCGTCGAACTCCAGGTAGGAGAACATCTCGCGGATCTGGCTGAAGAGGATGGTGTCGCGCAGCACGTGGCGCGAGTGCATCTCCTCCTTGCCGTTGGCGTGGGCCGGGAAGCCGCAGCAGAGGAACGGCGGCGGCAGCACCACCCGCGTGCCGGTGGCGAGCAGCACGTGGAGCGCCGCCATCGAGATGGTGGAGTGGAGCCGCTCCGAGCCGCAGCCGGGGAAGTAGAAGACGGTGTGCCTCGCCTCGCCCTCCGGCTCGAGCACCAGCACCTGGTCCGGCTCGCACGGGGGCAGGAGATCCCGCAGCGTCTCGGCCGGCACCTTGGGGACCGGCGCCTTGAGGAGCGCCAGCGGGTAGAAGTCGGCCGTCCGGTCGGCCGGCTGGAGCGGCGCCGCCACCGCGCAGCCGGCCCGCTGCACCGCCCCGCCGAGCCGCACCACGGTGGAGCGGAAGAGCTTGTTGTAGGCCGGCGAGCGGCTGTCGAGGTAGCCGAGCGTCGCCTTGGTGGCCCGGGTGGTGTTCTTGTAGCCCCAGGCGTCGAGGAGCCTGCGCTCCAGCACCGAGACCTCGCCGGTGTCGATGTCCACCGGGCAGGGCTTGAGGCACTTGTGGCAGATGGTGCAGTGGTCGGCCACCTCCTCGAGCCAGCGCAGCAGCTCGAAGCGGGTGGAGCGCTCGCGCTGCGCGTCGTAGAGCAGCGCCTCGATGAGCGAGCCGATGGCCAGGTTCTTGTTGCGCGGGTGGAAGAAGAGCCCGGCCGCCGGGTGGAAGACGCAGCAGTCCGGCTTGCACTTGCCGCAGCGGACGCAGTGGGCGATGGCCCTGGCCAGCTCCTCGAGCTGCCCGTGCTGCAGGATGCGCGCCTCGAGCTCCAGCAGGTTGAAGGAGGGGGTGAAGACCCGGTCGAGGACGTCGACGTCGTCGAGCTTGCCCGGGTTCATGAGGCCGCCCGGGTCGACGGCGCGGCGGTGGGCCCGCAGCTCCTCGATGCGGTGCGGCTCCAGGTACTTGAGCTTGGTGACGCCGATGCCGTGCTCGCCCGAGACCACGCCGCCGAGCGCCATCACCTTGGCCATGACGGTGTCGATGACCCGGTCGGTCCGGTCGAGCATGGGCCGGTCGTTGGAGAGGACCGGCACGTTGACGTGCACGTTGCCGTCGCCGGCGTGCATGTGCGTGGCGATGACGATGCGCCGGTCGCGCACCTCCTGGTGGATCCGGTCGAGCTCGGCCGAGAGCTTCGGGTAGCCGCGCACCAGCTCGAGGAGGTCGCGGCGCAGGTCGAGGAGCACGGTGAGCGCGCGGAGCGCCTTCACCCCGGCCGCCCCGAGCGCCGCCCGGGCCTCGGCGCAGCGCGCCAGCGCCGCCGGGATCTTGGCCTGCAGCCAGGAGGGCTCGTCGCCGCCGTCGCGGGCGCCGGCCAGCGCCTCCTCGGCCCGCTCGATGAAGCGCCCCTGGGCGAAGCGCTCCTCCTCGACGTTGAGCCCGTCGATGAAGCCGGCGAACTCGGCCAGCGCCCCGAGCGGCAGCACCACGTCCTCGTTCATCTTGAAGGCGTTGGTGCGCCGGGCGATGGCGCCGAGCTTCTTGCGGTCGGCCCAGAACTTCTTCCCCTCGGCGGCGTCGCGCGCCTCGAAGAGGAGGGTGTTGGGGTGCGGCTCGAGCACGGCGCGGATGGTGGCGACGCCGCGCGCCGCCTCCTCGGCCGAGTGGCCCACCACGTCGATGAGCAGCACCGCCTTGGGCGTCTCCGGGCGCGGGGCCTTCACCTCGTAGCCGATGGCCCGCACGTACTCGTCGTCGAAGTGCTCCAGCGCCGTGAGCGCCTCCTTCCCCTGGTTGGGGAAGGGGAAGGCGCGCGACAGCGCCAGGATGACCTGGGCGGCCTCCTCCATGTCGGGCCCGAAGAACTCGAGGCACAGGGTGCGCTTCGCCTCGTACTCCGGGTAGAGGATGAACTCGGCCGAGGTGATGACGCCGTCGGTCCCCTCCTTCTGCAGGCCGGGGACGCCGCCGAGCGCCTTGTTGGTGATGTCCTTCCAGAGCCCCTTCTTGCGGATGTCGGCGCCCGTGAGGGCGATGGTCCGCAGCACCGCGCCCCCCTCGTCGCTCACCTCGAAGGTGACGGTGTCCTCGGGGAGGATCTTGCGGAGCTGGTGGTCGGTGCGCCGCACCGTCCAGCGCCGCCCCGAGGGCATGGCGAGCCGCCAGGAGAGCAGGTTGTCGATGCAGGTGCCCCACAGCACGCAGTCCTTGCCGCCGGCGTTCTCGGCGATGTTGCCGCCGATGGTGCAGGCCCAGGCGCTGGTGGGGTCGGTGGCGAAGACGAGGCCGCGCTCGGCGGCGAACTCCATCGCCTTCTCGGTGATGACGCCCGCCTCGAGCTCCAGCACCCGGGCGCGGCCGGCCGTGCCGTCGCGCAGCGTCACCTCGCGCTCGGAGAGGCCGCGGATGCGGTTCAGCTTCTCGGTGTTGACCACCACGCAGCCGGCGCGCAGCGGCACGGCGCCGCCGGTGAGGCCCGTGCCGGCGCCGCGGGGCAAGGCCTTGAGGCCGAGGCGGCCGATGGCGGCGAGCAGCGGGGCCACCTGGCGCTCGTCGTCCGGCATGACCACCGCCACCGGCAGGTGGAGGCGCCAGTCGGTGGCGTCGGTGGCGTGCGACACGAGCGTGAAGGGGTCGAAGAGGACGTTCTGCGGGCCGGCCACCGCGCCGAGCTCGCGCACCAGGCGCCGCCGCAGCTCGGGCAGCCCCTCCACCTCGTCGCGGAAGCGGGACAGGAGGCCGCGGCAGGCCGAGAGCACGTCGTGCACGAGCGGCTCGCCGGCGGCGTTCCGCTCCACCACCGCCAGGTCCTTCTCGGCGTTCTCGAGCAGGCGGCGGCGACGCCGCGGCGAGTCGGCCAGCTCCTGCAGGAGGAACGGGTTGCGCCGGTGGACCAGGAGCTCGCCGAAGAAGCGGGAGAGGAGGCGCGCCGAGCGGCCGGTGACCCGGCGCTGGCGGAGCTCCTCGAGCTTGGCCCAGACCTCCGGGCCGAGCAGGAAGGTGACGGCCTGGCGGTCGTCGGCGCTGGTGTAGTTGAAGGGGATCTCGCGCAGCGGGATGGTTCGTTCCGTCATCTCGTTCGCCGGGGCCGCGGGGAGTGTCCGCGGCGACGCCGGGCTGGCGAGGATAGCGCGTTTCCCGCGCGGCCGCCGCCCCCGGGGGCCCCGGCGCGAAACGGCGCTTTACACCGCGCGCCGGCGCGCGCCGATCGGGCTGCGGCGGGCGGGGCTTGCCAGCGCGGCGGCGCCGGTGTCACCTTGGTGATCCGTTCACCGGGAGGGTGTGTGCTCTTCGAGTGGTCGTCCAGCCTGCGGACCGGCGTCGACGAGATCGACGAGCAGCACCAGGAGCTCTTCCGGCGCGCCGAGCGGCTGGTGCGGGCGCTCGAGGCGGGCGACCGCTCCGGCGTCGAGCCGGTGCTGCGCTACCTCTCCGACTACGTCGTCTCGCACTTCGCCTGCGAGGAGCGGTGGATGGCCGAGACGGAGTACCCCGGCCTGGCGGCGCACCGCGACCAGCACCAGCGCTTCACCGACGACTTCCGCGCCATGGTGCGCGAGTACCAGCGCAAGGGGCCGACGCCGCTGGTGGCGCTCACGGTGCACGAGTGGCTGGCCGAGTGGCTGCGCCGGCACATCGGCCGGTCGGACGTGGAGTTGGGGCGCTGGCTCCAGGCCCGCGGCGTCACCCTCTCGCCCTAGACGCACGAGCCGATTCGCCGGTCGACGCGTCGCGTCACGAAACGCTCGACTTCCTGCGTCGCGGCGTGCTCTCCTGTTTTTTCATCTCTCCCCCCACCGCGGCCCAGGAGGCCGCACGCCTCACCAGGAGCTCCGACATGACGATCCCGTTTCGCCGGGTCATGGCCGCCAATCGCGGCGAGATCGCCATCCGCATCTTCCGCGCCTGCACCGAGCTCGGCATCCAGACCATCGCCATCTACTCGGAGGAGGACCGGCTCTCCCTCCACCGCTACAAGGCCGACGAGGCCTGGCAGGTGGGCAAGGGCAAGGCACCCATCGACGCCTACCTGGGCATCGACGAGATCGTGAGCCTGGCGAAGCGGCTCGAGGTGGACGCCATCCACCCGGGCTACGGCTTCCTCTCCGAGAACGCCGACTTCGCCGAGGCGTGCGAGAAGAACGGCATCGTCTTCATCGGCCCGACCGCCGAGATGCAGCGCAAGCTCGGCGACAAGGTGGCCGGGCGCAAGGCGGCGGTGGCGGCAGGGGTGCCGGTGGTGCCGGGCACCCCCGAGCCGGTGCTGCACGACGAGGAGGCGCTCCAGTTCGCCCGGCAGGCCGGGTACCCGATCATCGTCAAGGCGGCCGGCGGCGGCGGCGGGCGCGGCATGCGCGTGGCCCGCAACCAGCGCGAGCTGCTCGAGGGGCTCACCAGCGCCCGCAGCGAGGCCAAGGCGGCCTTCGGCAACCCGGCGGTCTTCCTGGAGCGCTACATCGAGCGGCCGAAGCACATCGAGGTGCAGGTCCTCGGCGACCACCACGGCAACCTCGTCCACCTCTTCGAGCGCGACTGCTCCATCCAGCGGCGCCACCAGAAGGTGGTCGAGTTCGCCCCGTCGCTCGCCATCACCCCGGCGCAGCGCCAGGCCATCTGCGACGACGCGCTCAAGATCGCCCGCTCGGTCGGCTACCGCAACGCCGGCACCTGGGAGTTCCTGCTCGACCAGGAGGGGCGCCACTACTTCATCGAGGTGAACCCGCGCATCCAGGTGGAGCACACCGTCACCGAGATGATCACCGGGCGCAACCTGGTGCAGGCGCAGATCCTGGTGGCCCAGGGGAAGAAGCTCTCCGACCCGGAGATCGCCATCGCCGGGCAGGGCGACGTGCAGATGCGCGGCTACGCGATCCAGTGCCGCGTCACCACCGAGGACGCGCAGGCCGGCTTCGCCCCCGACTACGGTATCCTCAAGGCCTACCGCTCGCCCGGCGGCGCCGGCGTGCGGCTCGACGCCGGCTCGGCCTACGGCGGCGCCGTCATCACGCCCCACTACGACTCGCTCCTCGTCAAGGTCTCGACCTGGGGGCTGCGCTTCGACGCCGCCGCCCACGTCATGAGCCGCTGCCTGGCCGAGTTCCGCGTCCGTGGCGTGAAGACCAACATCCCGTTCCTCGAGAACGTGATGCGCCACCCGGTCTTCCTCGAGGGGACGTGCGACACCTCCTTCATCGAGGGCCACCCGGAGCTGCTGCAGCTGCCGGCCAAGAAGGACCGCGGCACGAAGCTCCTCAAGTACCTGTCGGAGGTGACGGTCAACGGCTCGCCCGGCGTGGCGAAGCCGCTCAAGCCCTCCGAGCTGCGCGAGCCGCGGCTGCCGAAGGTCGACCTCTCGGCGCCGCCGCCGCGCGGCACGAAGCAGATCCTCGACGAGCGCGGCCCCGAGGGGCTGGCCAGGTGGGTGCTCGAGCAGAAGGGCGTCCTCTTCACCGACACCACCTGGCGCGACGCCCACCAGTCGCTCCTCGCCACCCGCGTGCGCACCCACGACCTGCTGCGCGTCGCCCCGGCGACGGCCCGGCTGGCGAGCGGCCTCTTCAGCCTCGAGTGCTGGGGCGGCGCCACCTTCGACGTGTCGATGCGGTTCCTCAAGGAGGACCCGTGGGCCCGCCTGCACGCCCTGCGCGCGGCGGTGCCGAACGTGCTCCTGCAGATGCTGCTGCGCGGCTCGAACGCCGTCGGCTACACCAACTACCCCGACAACGTGGTGGAGAAGTTCGTCCACGAGGCGGCCACGAGCGGCGTCGACGTCTTCCGCGTCTTCGACGCCCTCAACTGGACCAAGGGCATGACGGTGGCCTGCGAGGCCGTCCGTAAGCAGGGCAAGGTCCTCGAGGCGTCCCTCTGCTACACGGGCGACATCTCCGACCCGGCCCGCACCAAGTACCCGCTCGCCTACTACGTGAAGCTGGCCAAGGAGCTGGAGCGGATGGGCGCCCACGTCCTCGGCATCAAGGACATGGCCGGCCTGCTCAAGCCCTTCGCGGCCGAGCAGCTGGTGAAGGCGCTGAAGCAGGAGGTGGGCATCCCCATCCACCTCCACACCCACGACACCTCGGGCGTCGCCTCGGCGACGCTGCTCGAGGCGGCCAAGGCGGGCGTCGACGTGATGGACGCGGCCCTCTCCTCGCTCTCCGGCCTCACCTCCCAGCCCAACCTCAACTCGCTCGCGGCGGTGCTGGCCGGCAGCGCCTGGGACCCGAAGCTCGACCAGGACGGCCTGCAGCAGCTGGCCAACTACTGGGAGACGGTGCGCGACTACTACGCGCCCTTCGAGTCGGGGCTGAAGAGCGGCACCGCCGAGGTCTACCGGCACGAGATCCCGGGCGGCCAGTACTCCAACTACAAGCCGCAGGTGGCCGGGCTCGGCCTCCTCGACCGGTGGGAGGAGTGCAAGGACATGTACCGCAAGGTCAACCTGCTCTTCGGCGACCTCATCAAGGTGACCCCGTCGTCCAAGGTGGTGGGCGACATGGCCATGTTCCTCGTGAAGAACGACCTGCAGCCGGAGGACGTCTTCACCGAGAAGGGCAAGGACCTGGCCTTCCCCGAGTCGGTGGTCGGCCTCGCCAAGGGCATGCTGGGCCAGCCCTACGGCGGCTTCCCGGAGAAGCTGCGCGACGTCGTCCTCAAGGGGGCGGAGCCCATCACGCTGCGGCCGGGCGAGCTGCTCGAGCCGGCCGACCTCGAGGCGGAGCGGCGCAAGGCGGCCGAGAAGGTGGGGCAGCCGGTCGACGACAAGGCGCTCGCCTCCTGGCTCCTCTACCCGAACGTCTACCCGGAGCTGGTGCGCCACCGCGACGAGTACTCCGACACCTCGGTGGTGCCGACGCCGGTCTTCTTCTACGGCCTGGAGCCGGGGCAGGAGACCTCGATCGAGATCGAGCCGGGCAAGACGCTCATCGTGAAGCTGGTCACCATCGGCAAGCTCCAGTCGGACGGCAACCGCGACCTCATCTACGAGCTGAACGGCGAGGGGCGGACCGTCACGGTGCGCGACCAGTCGGCCGCCACCGGCAGCGCCGTCCGCGTCAAGGCCGACAAGGCCAACGGCCACCACGTCGGCGCCCCCATGCCCGGCAAGGTGGTGAAGGTGAACGTGAAGCCGGGCGACCAGGTGAAGGCCGGCGCCGTGCTGCTCGTCACCGAGGCCATGAAGATGGAGACCAACGTGAAGGCCAAGGCCGACGCCACGGTGGTCGAGGTGAAGTTCAAGGAGGGCGACAAGGTCGAGAAGGAGGACCTGATCGTCGTCCTCGGGTAGCCCCTTCCCGGGCACGGCCTGGGCGGGGGTCAACCGTTATCTCACCGGCCTCGCGGGGGATCCTCCCCCGCCCGGAGGCCAGCGCCTTGTCCCCAGCCGAGAACGACTTCACCGTCCAGGTCGCCACCGTGAACGGGTCGGGGTCGCAGAGCGCCAACTCGGTGCTGCTGCGGACCCTCTTCCAGATGGGCATCCCCGTCTCGGGCAAGAACCTCTTCCCCTCCAACATCGCCGGGCTGCCGACCTGGTACTCGATCCGGGCCTCCAGGGACGGCTGGGTGGCGCGCAAGAAGGAGGTCGACCTCCTCGTCGCCATGAACCCCGAGACGGCGCGCGAGGACGTGGCGGCCCTCGCGCCCGGCAGCGCCGTGGTCTACGACGCGCCGCTCGCGCTCGAGGGGACGCGCGCCGACCTCCACTTCTACGCCGTCCCCTTCGACGAGCTGGTCGAGCCGATCGCGCCCGAGCCGAAGCTGCGCAAGCTCCTGCGCAACATGGTCTACGTCGGCACGCTGGCCCGGCTGCTCGGCCTGGAGCTCGCCGAGGTGGAGCACGCAATCGCCAAGGTCTTCGGCAAGAAGGCCAAGGCGCAGGCGCTCAACGTGGCGGCGGCCAAGGCGGGCCACGAGCACGCCCGCGGCTTCGCCCGGCCGCTCCCGTTCGGCGCCCGCCGGCTCGACGCCACCCGCGGAAAGATCCTGGTCGACGGCAACGCGGCCGCGGCCATCGGCTCGGTCTTCGGCGGCGTGACCGTGCTCGCCTGGTACCCCATCACGCCGTCCTCCTCGCTCGCCGAGACGCTCATCGCCACCCTGCAGCAGCACCGGCGCGACCCGGACGGCAAGGCGACCTACGCCGTGGTGCAGGCCGAGGACGAGCTGGCCGCCCTCGGCATGGTGCTCGGCGCCGGCTGGGCCGGGGCGCGGGCCATGACCGCCACGAGCGGCCCCGGCATCTCGCTCATGAGCGAGCTGGCCGGGCTCGGCTACTACGCCGAGATCCCGGCCGTCGTCTGGGACGTGCAGCGGGTCGGCCCCTCCACCGGCCTGCCCACCCGCACCCAGCAGGGCGACCTGCTGTCCACCGCCTTCCTCTCCCACGGCGACACGCTCCACCCGCTGCTCCTGCCCGGCTCGGTGGAGGAGTGCTTCACCTTCGGCCACCAGGCCTTCGACCTGGCCGAGCGGCTGCAGGCCCCCATCTTCGTCCTCTCCGACCTGGACCTCGGCATGAACCAGTGGATGGCCGAGCCCTTCGAGTACCCCGACCGCCCCATGGACCGCGGCAAGGTGCTGGACGCCGCGGCGCTCCAGCGGCTGGGGGGCTTCGCCCGCTACCGCGACGTGGACGGCGACGGGATCGGCTGGCGCACGCTGCCCGGCACCGACCACCCGCGCGCCGCCTACTTCACCCGCGGCACCGGCCACGACGAGGCGGCCGGGTACAGCGAGAAGCCGGACGTCTACCAGCACAACCTGGCGCGGCTGGCCCGCAAGCTCGACGGGGCGCGCGCCCTGCTGCCCGGGCCGGTGGCCAGCGGCCAGGGGCACGAGGTGGGCGTCATCGCCTACGGCTCCTCCGACCCGGCGGTGCGGGAGAGCCGGGCCCAGCTGCTGGCCGAGCGCGGCCTGGACGCCGACTACCTGCGGGTGCGCGCCTGGCCCTTCGCGCCGGCGGTGCGCGACTTCGTGGCGGCCCACCGGCGCACCTACGTGGTGGAGCAGAACCGCGACGGCCAGCTCGCCCAGCTCCTCAAGCTGGACCTCGACGCCGGCCTGGGCGGGCGGCTGCGGCCGCTGGCGGCCACCGACGGCCTGCCGCTCGGCGCCCGCTCCGTCACCAGCGCCATCCTGGCGCGGGAGGCCGCTTGACCATGCACGCCGGCGCT
>DASTGK010000409.1:0-6533 GCA_035719085.1 Anaeromyxobacteraceae bacterium | reverse complement strand
ACGGCGCCGCGCCGGACCAGGCCGGCGACGCCGCGGCCGACGAGGAGGCCGAGCCGCCCGGCCCCATGGCCATCCTCGGCGAGCTGCTCCTCCTCGTCGTCAAGCTGCCGTTCCTCATCGGCTTCGAGAGCCCCATGACCTTCGTCCTGGTCGCCATCGCGCTCTGGGAGGCCTGGAAGCTGAACGTCGAGGCGCCCTTCGAAGCCTCCGGCCCGTTCGCCGTCGGCGCGGACGCCGCGGCTCGTGGCTGAGGCGGCCGCCGCGCGGCTCCGCTGCGGCGGCTGCGCCACGGAGCTGCCGGGCGCCGCGCTCGCCTGCCCGTCCTGCCACCGGCTGGTGCACGCCGAGTCGCTGACCCGGCTGGCCGCCGAGGCCCGGGCCCTGGAGGCGGCCGGCGACGGAGCCGGAGCGCTGGCCGCCTGGCGGCAGGCGCTCGGCCTCCTGCCGCCGGGCGCCCGGCAGCACCAGGCCGTCCAGGCGGCCGTGGCGCGGCTGGCGGCCCAGGCCCCACCCCCGCCCGCCGACCAGGCCGTGCCGCGGTGGCTGCGCTGGCTCGGGCCGGCCGGCGTCGTCCTCCTCGGCGCCTGGAAGCTCGTCGGCTTCGGCAAGCTCGCCTCGGTCCTCTCGCTGGTCGCCTTCTTCGGCGTCTACCTGCGCGAGCTCGGGTGGCAGTACGCCGCCGGCTTCGTCCTCTCCATCTACCTGCACGAGCTGGGGCACGTGGCGGCGCTGCGGCGCGCCGGGATCCCGGCCGGCGCGCCGATGTTCGTCCCCGGCCTCGGGGCCTTCGTCCGGATGCAGGCCGCGCCCAAGGACGCCCGCACCGACGCGGCGGTGGGGCTGGCCGGGCCGACGGCCGGGCTCCTCGCGGCGCTCGCCTGCCAGGCGGCCTGGTGGGCCACCGGGCTGCCGGTGCTCCGGGCCGTCGCCCACAGCGGCGCGGTGCTCAACCTCTTCAACCTCGCGCCGATCTGGCAGCTCGACGGGGCGCGCGGCCTGGCCCCGCTCGCTCCCTGGCAGCGGACGGCGCTGCTCGGCGTGGCCGGCCTGTCGCTCGTGGCGAGCGGCGAGCGGATGCTCTGGCTGGTGATCCTGCTCGGCGGGCTCCAGGCGCTCTCGCCGGCGGCTCCCCGCGCGCCGGATCACCGGACGTTCGCGTGGTTCGCGGCGCTGCTGGCGGGGCTCGCCTGGCTCTCGTGGGCGGCCTCGGCGGCGAGCTGAGACCTCGCGGCGCCGGCGCCCGAAAACGAGAACGGGGAACCGCTGGTGGGCGGTTCCCCGTTGAACTCTCAGTAGGCCCGGACAGGATTGAACTGTCGACCCCTACCGTGTCAAGGTAGTGCTCTACCACTGAGCTACGGGCCTTCGGTGCGACGGGGCGCGGTTATAGCGCATGCCCGCGCGGAGTCAACGGCTCTGTGACGTGGCCCGCGGTGCGCGCAGCGATCGCGCGAAGACCACCCCGTACTGGACGAACGAGACCACCACGCAGAGCGCGGCCAGGAGCGCCAGCGCGGCCAGCCACGGCGTCAGCGCGGCGAGCGACACGGCCCCGGTGTCGGCCGAGAGCTCCCCCACCACCAGCGCGGCGAGCGTGAAGGTGGCGTACTTGCCGGCCCGGGTCGGGTTGATGGGCACGACCCGCCCGGCGGCGTTGAGGACGAGCGCCCCGAGCAGCTGCGCCGCGTCGCGCCCCACCAGCAGGAGCGGAAGCCAGAGCGGGATGCGGCCGGCCGCGGCCAGCGCCACGAGCGCGCAGAACGCGAGCAGCTTGTCGGCGATCGGGTCGAGGAACTCGCCGAGGCGGGAGTGCTGCTCCAGCACCCGGGCCGCCAGCCCGTCGACGAGGTCGGTGGCGGCGGCCACCGCGAAGGTGACGAGCGCGCGCGGCGTGTCGCCGGTGACGTAGAGGACGAGGAAGACCGGCGCGAGCAGGAGCCGCAGCGCCGTGAGCGCGTTGGGGATGGTCCACGGCCCGGCGTCGGGCGGCCCCGCGGGACCGCCCTCCCCCGCCGGCGCGGCGGGGCCTACCTCCCGGCGGCGTCCCGCGCCCGGTTCCACGTCTCCCACTCGTCGGCCGCAGCCAGCTCGAACGAGGCCGGCTCGGCGGGGGTGCCGTCGGCGGCCACCTTCACCTGCATCATGGCCGTCACGAGCCGCTCCCACTGCTCGCGCGTCACCTCCTGCGGCCCGGCCACCTGCCTCCGCTCCGGCCTGGCGTCCGGCCCGGCGTGCTCCGGCCGCGGGATGCGCCCGGCCGCCACCGCCACCGTGCCGCTGTAGACGCGCACCACGACGCTCCGGTCCTTGCTGGCGTCGACCCGGAAGGTGGTGCCGCGCACGCCGGCCACGGCGTTGTCGGTCTTCACCTCGAAGCGGGCCTCGCCGCCGAGCGCCTTGGTGACGTGGGCCCAGACGTTGCCGACCCGCAGCCGGGCCGAGACGGTGCGGTCGTCCGGCCCCTTGCCGAAGGCGGCGGCGTCGAGCTCGACGCGGGAGAGCGGCGCGAGCCGGAGCGCGCTCGCGTCGGCCAGCTTCAGCTCGAGGCGGGAGCGGCGGGCCGTCTCGACGGCGTCCCCCTGGTAGACGGGGCTGCCGACGGCCAGCTTCTCGGTCCGGCCGCCGGCGGTGCGCGTGGCCTCGCCGGCGAGGAAGGTGACGGTGCCGGCCGGCGCGGGGGCGGCCGCGTGGACGGCGGCGGCGACGCCGAGGAGGCCGGCGGCGAGCGCGGCGGCGAGGGCTCGGGCGCGCATCACTTCAGCTCCACCTCGACGGCGTTGGGGGTCACCTTGCGCACCTTGCAGGCGTAGCCCTGGAACTTGCGGGTGGCGAGGTCGGTGGCGAAGCCCTCGGAGGTGCCGGCCAGCGAGACGTCCAGCTCGGCGCGGCCGTCCTCCATGGAGCGCTGCTGCACGTCCTTCACGCCGCGCACGGCGTTGACGAGCACGGTCTTGAAGGCGGCCAGCCGGGCGTAGTCGTCCACCCCCTTCACCACCATGGCGATGCGCCGGACGCCCGACTGCTCGCGGGCCCAGACCCGGCCGATCTTGGCGAAGAGGTCGGCGGCCAGCTTGCGCCCGCCCTCCGAGAGGGCGTTGCGGCCGGCCGTGGTCTGTTCGAAGCCGCGCCCCGAGCCGCCGGTGAACTCGGTGGCCGCCAGCACCTCGCCGGTGTCGGTGCGCACCGCCCGCGCCGAGACGTTGGCCACGGCCGAGTAGAAGGTGCCGTTGTCGATGGCCATCTCGCCGAGGGGCTTGGCCACCGCCCGGCCGATGACCACCACGTCGGCGCCGGCCAGCCGGCCGATCTCGCGCGCCTTCTGCACGTTCGGGTCGGCGCCGATCGCCTCGAGCGTCACCTTGCCGGAGAGCACCTCCGGGTCGACGAAGGTGAAGCCGGACTTCTCCATCCGGTCCATGAAGGCGTTCTCCATCACCCGCAGGTCGGCGCTGTTGCCGCCGCCCTGCCACCAGCCGGTCGCCTGCGTGGCGGTGATCGACTGCTCGGCGATGAGCGTCATCACCCGCGGCATGCCGGCCCGCCGGTAGGCGATGCCGAACGCCAGGAAGTCCTCGTCGAGCTTCGCCTCCGAGACGTCGCAGCGCAGCCGGGTGAGCCAGGCGGTGCCGTCCTGCCGGTCCTCCAGGATGGTGAACTTGCGGACGTACCCCTCGGAGTGGGCGAAGACCTTGTCGGAGAGGAGCTGCGCCTGGTCGGTCTCGGTCGAGGCGCTGACGATGGTGGTGGCCACCTGCTGCACGCAGGCGCGCAGCGCGTCGTCCTTGGCGGCCGCCCGGGCCGCGAGCACGTCCCCGTCGACGAGGGCCGCCTGGCCGGTGGCCTCGGTGGTCTTCACCGCCTCGTCGGCGCGCGGGGCCGCGGCCGGCAGGGCGAGCATGGCGATGGCGAGGATCCGCTTCATGGTGGCTCTCCTGCCTAGTCGGTGAGGATGACGACGCGCCCCTCGGCCAGGAAGGCCGGGCGCGAGGCGAGCGCGGCCGCGTCGGCGGCCGAGACGACGACGTCGGTCCCCTGCGCCCGGATGGCCTTCACCACGAGCGGCCGGTCGCCGAGCCGCGCCGCGAGGTCGCGCCGGGCCGCCTCGAGGCCGCGGGCGTAGGCGGCGACGCCGGTGCCCTTGCGGGCGCTCTCACCCAGCGTGGACGGGCCGTAGAGCTCCTTGCCGGCCTCGTCGAGCACCCTCGGCCCGAGCGCCGGGGCCACGGTGAGGCCGCTCGCGTCGACCACCAGCGCCGTCGGGCCGGCGGGGGCCGGCGCCGCGGAGGCCTTCGGGAGCACCGCGTCGCCCACGGCGTCGAGCGGCACCTCGACGTCGATCTCGACGCCGCCGTCGGAGAAGTACCGGGTGGCGACCGGCCGGAAGCCGCGGACCGCCCCCTCCACCGAGCCCTTGAGCGCGGCGTCGGAGCCCATGGCGGCGCCGACCGTCTGGCCGCCGCTCACCGCCACGCCCTTCATCACCTCGAGGCAGCCGCGCAGCGCGTCGAGCCGCGCCGCCTTCTCGGCGCCGATGCGGGCCACGGCGGCGTTGCCGCCGGCGTCCTTGAGGTTGGCCGCGCCCGCGCCGGTGCACCGGACGACGCGCTTCTGCCAGTCGACCGCGCCGGGGGCGGCGCGCGCCGCGAGCGGCAGCGCCGCGAGGGCGACGACGAGGGCGATTCTCATGGGGCTCCTCCCTGACTCCGACCGCTCGCTGCGAGCGAAAATTCTACCATCCGACCCGGCGCAGCCTATCAGCCCGGGTCCGGCGGGCGCTGTGACGGGCGTCACCGGCCGTCCTCGCGCCCTGACCACCTCCACCTACCAGGCGTCCCGCCGCGCCCGGAGCGCCGCGAAGGCGCCGGCGTCGGTCGCCCGGAGGAAGGGGTTCACCGCCCGCTCCTCGGCGAGCGTCGGGGCCGCCGGCTCCTCGCCGGCCGAGCGGGCCGCCCGCACCGCCGCGAGCCGCGCCGCGGCCGCCTGGTTGGAGGGCTCGAGCGCCAGGACGAACGGCAGGTTGGCCTCGGCGTAGTCGTGGCCCGGGTGGACGAGGAGCGCGCCGTCGAGCCCGGCGAGCGGGCCGAGGAAGCTCGCCGCCAGCGCCCGCACGTCGCCGCCGTGCCGGCAGTTGCCGCAGCCCCCCCAGAAGAGCGTGTCGCCGGTGAGGAGCCGCCCCTGCCACTCGACCAGGATCGAGCCCGGGGTGTGGCCGGGCACGGCGTGGAGCCGCAGCCGGAGCCGCCCGAGCGCCACCTCGGCGCGGCCGGCCAGGTCCTCGTCCGGCGCGAACCAGGCGGCGTCGGCGCCGTGGCCGAGCACGCGGGCGCCGAGCCGCTGGCGCAGCGCCGCCGAGCCGCCGCTGTGGTCGGCGTGGCCGTGGGTGTGGAGGATCCAGCGCGGCGCGAGGCCGTGGGCGGCGGCGAGCGCCAGCGCCTCGTCGGGATCGGCCGGATCGACGAGCACCGCGTCCGGCCCCTCGGCCAACAGGTAGAGGTAGTTGGTGGTGCCGTAGCGGCGCCGGTCGAAGACGGTCACGGCGCGTCCTCGGGGTGGTGCGAGAGGCCGATCCGGTTCCCCTCCGGATCGCGCACGTAGATCGACCAGCGGGTCCGGTGGACGACCTCGACGCCGGCCGCGGCGAAGCGCGCCTCCCAGGCGGCCCGCTCCCCCGCGCCGATGCGCAGCGCCAGGAGGTGGAGGCCGGGGCGCCCGTCGCGCCAGGGGAGCGCCGCGGGGGGCTCCTCGGCCCGCTCCAGCGCCAGGAAGGCGCCGCCGCCGAGCGAGAGCCAGACGCTCCGATCGCCCCCCTCCGGCCGTGGCCAGCGCCGGAGCTCCTCGAGGCCGAGCACCTGCCGGTAGAAGGCCTCGCAGCGGTGGAGGTCGGCGCACTGGAGGGCGACGTGGTGGACGGGCGGCGGCACGACAGGAGCCTACACGACGGTTGGCCCTCCACGCACCCGCCCGCGCCGGACGGAGCGCGTGCTACCATCCGGCGCCGTGGCAGCGCCCCTCGCCGGCAAGCGGCTCCTCCTCGTCATCGAAGACCCGGTCCTGGCAGGGCTCCTGGCGGAGGCCGCGTCGCGGCTGGGCGCCGAGGCCGACGTCCGCGCCACCGGGCGCGCCGCCCTGGAGGCGCTGGCCCGCCCCGCCCTCCCCCACGCCGCGGTGCTCGACGTGCCCTTGCCCGACCTGCGCGGCAGCGAGCTGCTGCAGGCGCTCCGGCGGGCCGGCGCGCCGGTGGTGGCCGTCTCCGGCACCTACCGCGGCGCCCGCGCGGCCGGCGAGCTGCTGCGCGCCGGGGCGGCCGACTTCTTCGAGAAGCCCTTCCCGGTGCTCTCGGTGATGGCGCGCGTCGCCCAGCTGATGGGCGAGGCGCTGCCCGGCCTGGGCGAGCCGGAGGACGAGGTGACCGGCGCCGCGCCGCTCGGCCCGGCCGAGGCCGGGGCCGGGCTCGACGGCGCCCCCTTCCTGGCGCTCGCCGACGACGCCGCCGCGCTGAAGACGCCGCCGCCGGTCGAGCCGCTCGCGGCCCC
>DASTGK010000408.1:0-13827 GCA_035719085.1 Anaeromyxobacteraceae bacterium | reverse complement strand
GAGGAGTTCGCCGTGGTGCTGCCGCGCATCGGCCCGGCCGAGGCGCAAGAGACGGCCGAGCGGCTCCGCGCCGCGGTGGCCGGCGCCCGGTTCGAGGCGGCGCCCGGCGGCAAGGTCACCATCTCGCTCGGCGGCGCCAGCTTCCCCGACGACGCGCGCGACCTCGCCGGCCTCGTCGACTGCCCCGACGCCGCCCTCTTCGCCGCCAAGCGCGCCGGCCGCAACGCCGTCCGGCTCCACGCCGAGGGGATGCGCACCGCCCCCGGCCGCCGGCGGGACGTCGGCGTGACCGGGACCGCGTAGGCGGCGTAGCCGTTGCCGTTGCCGTCGCCGTTGCCGTTGCCGCGGCGGTTGCGGTTGCCTCTACCGCTGCCGCTGCCGTTGCGGCTGCGGTCACCGTAGCGGCATTGCGGCTGCAGTTTGCTCGGGGACCCTCAGGGGCTCTGCGCCAGTTTCTTGCGGGCCTCGCTCACGAATCGGTCGGCGTCGTCCGGCGATACGAGCACCGCTCTCGGGAACCCCCTCTTTAGCGTGATCAGCACGCACTCGCCCCACACGCGGTTTCCGAGTCGGACCGCAAAGAGCGTGTCGGCGCTACCGAACGGAAGGGTCTCGAGGAAGGAGACCCTCCGCACGCCGGCGATCGTGTCGAACGGTAACCGCCAGACGACTATCCGCCGAAACAGGGCGATTTCCAGGCGAGTCTCGCCAATACGGTACGCAAAGAGCCATCGCATCGCGTATTGGCCCACCAGGATCGTGGTGACGAGGCACAGAACCGGCCCGAGGATAATGGCAGCGTAGCGCATTACTTGACCCAAGGCGTATTGGTGACGTACCCGCTGCCCGAAATGCCGATACCCGGACCCACCGTAACCGAGAAGATGTAGGTGCTTCCGCTGAGACCTAACTGCGCGGAGAACTTGTACGGGCCAATGCCAACATTGAAAGAGTACGTATTGAACTCGCCGCTGAGTGCCGCAGCCGAAGACGCGTTCGTGTAGAACACTCCTAGGCCAGCGCCAACGAATGCGCCGCCCACCACGTCGCCCTGGTTGCGCGCGGGGCAGGACACACCGTAAAACGGCCCCCCGGCAAAGGCACCTCCGCCGGCGAAGAGACCGCCTTCCGTACCTTGGGTGCCGCCCCAGAACAGTCCAGCGCCCGCCGAACCAGTGGCACCGGCACCCACAGCAACGAGACCCGCCTCCAGGCTTGCGGAACCGACAAACCCGATCCCGTCGGCAAGAAGTATAGGGCGCCGCTCGGCGCTCTGCATGGCCACGGGGACACCCTGCGCCAGCGCTTCGAGGGCCCAGTCCAACGCGTACGGCCCGCCCGCGGCGAGAATGGCCGCAACCTCCTCTTTGAGCGCAGCGTCAAGACGATCCGGACCTTGATAGCCAACGTACGCACCGTTTGCCTCATAGCCCTGCCAACTGGCTGCCGCGGCCTCCATCGCGGCATAGGACTCAGGGCCCCAGTTTCGGCTTATCCATGAGTCGGCATAGTAGTTGCCGCCCTCCGCCATCGCTATGCCAGCGTAGTACCCCCGCAGGCCCTCCATCACGCCCTCTGAAGCGTCGTTGCCGCGCAGCGCCGGCATCCTCCCCGACGGGTCGACGAGATTGGCCGGGTCCGACGCGGCGTACGTGTACCTCAGCCCGTCCACCGTGTCGGCCTGTAGCCACCGCTTCAGCTCCGCATGGTAGACGCGCGCGCCGAGCAGGATGAGTGAGCCCTGCTGCGCGACACCCGGCGTGTAGCCGAGCCTCAGGCCGCCGGTGTAGCCCAGCTCAGAGTCGTTCGCGGCCGTCACGCCCTCCGACCGGTCGAGCTGGCCGTAGGGCGTGTACCGGTACTTGGCACCCAGCACGCCGTTCGCGCCGGCGCTCCGGAGCGTCGTCGCCACGACACTCCCCTGCAGGTCCCGGTGGTAGTAGAGGACGTCCGAGATCGGGTCGGCCCCGGTGCCGGTCTGCGCTTTCACCGTAGCGATGCGGCCACCGGCGAGGAGGACGTGCGGCGCGACGCGGACCGAGCCGGCCGTGGGCGCGCAGTTGGCATAACCGGTACATGACGCCGACACCGTCGCGGTCACCGTGGCGGCCGAGCCGACGTACCAGGTTCCGCTGGTCCCCAGCTTCCGGAAGAGGGGCAGCCCCGTCGGGTCGTACTCAAGCACTTCCGAGAGGCTCCCGTCCCGCCGGACCTGCTTCAGCTGGTCCTGAAGGTCGTAGGCGAAGCCCTCCTTCTCGGTCGTGCCGCTCATCTTGGCAGCGAGCCGGCCGGCGAGGTCATACCGATAGCCGAAGGATGCGGAGCCGGTCTGGGCGACGACTCGGTCGCCGATGTAGCCGTAGTCGGTCGCCGTGCCATCAGTAACCTTCTCCAGGTTGCCCATCGAGGCCCCGAGCGGCCACGACGGATCGCCGAATGCGTAGCTCTGGCTGTAGCTCTGCGGGAGGTTGGCCGTGCCGACCTTGGACGCCGCCGCGCTCGTGAGGCGGCCGTTGAGGTCGTAGTGGTTCGAGTAGCTGGTCGTCGTCCCGGAGACGGTCGTGTCCTGGAACGCCGAGAGCTTCGTGCCAAGGTAGAGGACGCTCTCCACGCCATAGACCCGCGTCGCCGAGTTGAGCGTCGCCACCTGCGAGGTGAGCGCGCCGGTGAAGGTGGCGTAGTTCCGGCTGGTCTTCACTGTGCCGCCGTTGCTCTTCACGAGGCCGACTCGGCCAAAGACATCATAGGCGTCATAACTGCTGTCCGCCGAGTTGCGAGCCTCCCAGGCCGCCATCACGGGCGCGGCGTAGGTGCCACCGAGCCCGATCTTGACGGGGCGGCCGGCTGAATCATAGCCCCCGAAGTAGGAGACCGCCTTCGCGTAGCTCGACGGCGACGTGAAGGTCGAGCTCTTCACGCGCCCGTCGTCCGTGATCTCGCCGGTGAGCGAGAACGCTCCCGTGAAGTTGGCCAGCCACTGGTCGCGGCGGTTCACCCGGCCGTTCTGGTCGTAGCCGAAGGCGATGGTCGTGAGGGGGCTCGCGATGGAGGCGACGCGACCGGCCGTATTCAAGTAGCTCGAGCTGTTGGCGTAGGGGGCGTCGTAGGTGTAGTTGGCCACGGTGCGGGACACGAAGGTCACCGCCCCGAGCTGCAGCGAAGGCTCGAGCGCCTGGACCCACGTCACCCGGCCCAGGCTCCTGAACTCCGTGTGAAGCTTCGGGCGCGCCGTGGTCGAGCCGACGAGCTGCGGCGGGAGCTGGATGTCGTACGCCCGACCCAGGGCGTCGTATGTGTAGACGCGGCTCGGGGCAGCGCCGGGGCTCCAGTTGTCGTCGGTCTCCTCGAGGACTCGCCCGAGGGCGTCGTACTTGCGCGTCACGGTCTGTGCCGACGACGCCACGCCGACCGCCTGCCGCGTCACCGCAGTGGGACGACCGAGCAGATCGAAGGAGTTGGTGACGGTGTTGCCGTAGGGGTCGGTGGCGAAGGCTACCAGCCCGTCGGCCCGGTAGGCCGTCTCGGAGCCCAACGTGCTGGTGCTCCCCGGCGGGACTGCCGTTGCAGCCGCCAGAACCCGCCCGGCTGACGTGATGGTCCGGAAGGAGAACTTGGTCCCCAGCATGTAGGAGGTCGTGTCGGCCGTGCTCGACGCGCAGGTGGTGTCGGCCGCGAGGGCGCTGTAGACGCCGACCTTGGAGCAGGTCACGCGCCCCCGCACGTCGAAGGTCGACATCGAGCCACGCTGGCCATAGGCGTTGGCCACCACGTCGAAGTTGTTCGGGTCCGGCACCGAGCTGGCGTAGGGTTCGAGGGAGCCCAGCACTCGACCGGCAAGGTCCCGCTTGACGTGACTCGACACCCTGTAGCCGGTAAGCACTTGCGCGATCTGGGCGCTCGCGTCGGGCGTCCCAGATGCCCCCAGGCGCTCCTTGACCTCCGAGACGCGCCCGAGCGCATCACGATAGGTGATGACCTGCCTCACGTCCGGCCGCACGGGGACGGCGCCGGCCGTGAGTGTGAGGTTGAGGGGCGCCAGGAAGGCGTAGCTCTTCACCACCGGCGGCGAGGCGTCGACGTACTCGGTGGCGGTAAGGGCGCCCGTCAGCGTGATGTTGCCGGTCGCCGCGTCGCGAGCGGCGGCTCGCCCCGTCGCCACGATCCGGCCGAAGCCGTCACGGGCGTACTCGACCTTGGCCGCGCTCCCCTTTCCCCCGGCGCGATAGAGGTCGTACTCCCGCACCGGCCAGCCGTACGTTTGGTCGTAGTCCACGTCCTTGTACAGCGTGGCGTTGCCGTCGGTGACGGCGGTCTGCGTCACGCGGAGCGCCTGGGCGTCGTAGGTGTACGACTCCGTCACCCGGAGCGAGTGGCTCCCAGGATAGGGGTCCGAGATCCGGGAGGCCGGCGTACCGTTCGCGTTGTAGGCGGTCGCCGCGTCAATGTCGTAGCGGGTGTCCCCGGCCCACCGTCGCACATAGTTCAGGTGTCCGGCGCCCGCCTTCCCCTCGGCGAGCGGCGCGTCCCAGGTACCGAGTGGCGAGTCATAAAGGTAGACGGAGCGCCCAAGGAGCATACCGCTCGTGTCGAGGAGCTTCGACTCCCAGGGGCAACTCCGGCACGTCGCCGTGGCGTCGAAGGAGGCCACCTCGTCGTGCTCGTCACCGGAATAGGCAACGTCGGGGTCGACCCTCGTCTTGAGAATGTTTCCGAGGTCATCGACGTCCGTCGCGCAGGCTCGACTCCGCGAAGAGACGAGCGTCGCTCCATCATCGAGGATGTTGGTGGTCCGCTCGAGCGTCACCACCGGAACGATCCCCGGGTAGCTCGACGCAGGTGGCTCCTGGGTGTGGGCGGTGCATGTGGTGCCGCCTGGAGCCCGCGCCTGATAGGTCAGCTCGACTCGCCTGAACGGGACGAAGCTGGCATCGCTGGGCGTCGAGCCGGTAAACGTTCCCCACTCGACCTTGACCGGGCTCCCAGTGAGAGCGTGCGACGCGGTGGCCCACTGCGTCCGCTGCGCGACGCCAGAGGACTCGAGCCAGGACCAAGTGACCTCGAACCCGCGCGCCTCGGGTCGGTAGGGGTCGAGCGCGCTCGCGCCTCGGGCGGGGAGCGAATAGAGGTAGCCCGTGGAGGCGGTCGCGATGCCCGGGCCACTGACAGCTATCCGGGTGACGACGCTCGAAGGCCCGACGCTTGGCACCGCTCCAAGTGTTGGTGACAGTCCATAGGTGATGGCGTAGGTCGCACCGGCCGACGTCACCACAGCCGAGAGGCGGACGGGCTGGCTCATGCCCTTGAAGAGCGTCCACTCGCCGGCCTGGTTGGTCACGTAGTCGGCAATGCCATCCCCATTGAGGTCCATGAAGCCGGCGGTCCAGCCCGTGAAGGTACTGCTTCCCGCCGCGAAGCGTGAGCCCGGGTCCTCATTGTATTTGCACGTAACCTTTCCCCCGTCTGCCTTGTACGAGACTGAGGGATACAGGTCCATGTCGGTCAACGTTCCGTTGGCTAGGTACGCCTTCGATAGAAACTCGGCCTCTCGCTCGTGCCCACCTCCCGTGTTCCAGATGACGACCATGGGGCACGCGGCTGCAGGGCAGGTCGCTCCGATGGGCCCCGAGCCCACTGGGCAGGTTGCCGACGGACATGATGCGTCACCGGGATTGGGCTTCCAGACAAGGTCGGGACGCCCGTCGCCATTCAAATCGGCGTAAGCGGCCGTCTGTCTTGGATCCTCGTAGGCGCTCACGCCCAAGAAGGCCACGTCCAGGAGTGGATTCATGGGGGGACATGTGAACGCGCCGGAAGCCACCGCCGGGCTCCATGCGGTCATGCCCGGCCAAGCCGTGGACGACTCGAGACCAAATCCAGATACCCACCGGGTGGTAAACCACTGCATGCTCCCAGTGATCGCAGTTCCCCGTCCCTCTCCAAAGAACTGGACACCGAGCGTGGATGAGAAGAAGTCGCCGTACGTGTCGCCATTGAGGTCGCCGCCTTCCATGGCGTCGTACGTGTCAGGCACCGGGTAGTAGAATGGATCCGCGAACCCCCAGCCTTGGCCGCCGGGACCGCCATACCCGAGATACACGGACAGGTAGCCCCCATTCGGCGTCCCGACGGGACCTGGCGTCGCAGATCCGTGGTCGGCCCACCTCAAGTGGCCCCATCCGTCAGCGTCGGTTTCGAAGAACCAGCCGCGAACGTACCCAACCGCTGGTGGCGTCTCGACCACGAGCCCGCTTGGGGCCGGAACGAGGAAGTCCGGGACGCCGTCGCCGTTCTGATCCTGCAGCACGAGGGCGAGCCGCCCGTCCGGCTTCACGTAACGCAATCCGAACTCGATGCCGGTGTCGACGGGATTGCCGCAGCGCGCCTTCACTGCGGACGCGTCCACGCAATAGGGCTGGGTCGAGAGCGAGTACTGGCCGTTCACCACTTGGCCTAGCCTGACCTCGAGATCGCATCCAGAGGCACCGACGGTGACCAGATCGAGGATCCGGTCGCCGTTCATGTCGAGCAGGTCAGCGCGAACTGGATTGCCTCCGAAGGTCGGGGTGAGACCCGCAGAACCCGGAATGTCTTGCGCTCCCTGGAAGGCAACGGCACCGCCTGGGCTGGAGAGGTTGCGCTGCCACTTGAGCCCAGCCACCCAGTCGACGAGTCCGTCGCCGTCGAGATCGAGCCAGCGGCCGCCTGGCAGCGTCGGAAACAAGAAGGGCCCTCCGACATCGAGTTTGTAGGACGCCGGGAGTTGCTCATACTTGAATTCGGTCGCGGGCAGCGCCACGGCGGTGTCTCCCGCCTTTACCGTGACCCATCGCAGGACCAGCGTGGCCGCCTGCGGCACTCGTTCGTACGTCAGTTCGTGCCGCAGCAAGGTTGGGAGGAGCAGAATCGAGGCGCCCGCTTGGCCAGGCCCCTTTATCCTGACGGCGGTGAGCACCTTGCGCCGCAGCGCGACGGTATCGGCCACGGGCTCAACTCGCACCGGATAGTACTGAGCGTAATCGAGCTGGATGTTGGTTGCGAAGTAGCTGACGCCCGCCGAAACGTAGTTGTTGTAATGTACCGCCGTCAGCACGGAGGCCGCGCCCGTCTCGTTCTGGTACTCGTAGACCGTCTTGTTGCCGTCGACGTCCTGCACCGAGCCGAGATACCACCGGCCGCGATCGGCGACCGGCGGATTGGGCGCGCGCTGGTCGAACTGGTACCGGTTGCCAACGACGTCGGTCGCGCTCCAGATTCCGGATGCGTACGTGATATCCACCATGCCGCCCTGGATCTCCTGGCGGAACCTGGTCGAGTCCCCGGGGACCGGCAGCAGCATGCTTCGCTTCCCGCCGAGCGAGATCCACCACCGGATGCGCCTGTTGTCGCTCGCCGCGGTCGGCGGCACCGAGACGTCCGCCTCGATGTACGGAACGCCGAGAGACCAGCCAGCCCCGAACCCCTGGTTCACCGTCGACGCGCTCGAATAGGTGAGGCCCAGGCTCGGCTGGTGCCGACCGCGGGCAGGCGGGAGCTCGAACGAGTAGTCATACGTCACGGCCCCGGTGTTCTCGTCGACGATCGGTCCGCCAGCCGTCGGCATGCGCGGGACGGCGTACGCCGTCGGGTTGGGCGCGACGATGGGCGTCGAGTAGGCCTCGCCCAAATTCGGCGGCGGAGCGCAGCCGCTCGCGATCGTGTCGTGGTGCACGCCGGTCGCGTCGCAGTAGTCGTAGGTGCAAGTGTTGCCGTCGTCGAGGGTCGGCGCACTGCCCGGCGCGCAGACGCCGGCCGCGTTGCAGGTCTCGGCGCCGTTGCAGAGGTTGCCGTCGCTGCATGAGGCGCCAACCGCCGCCGTGCCCACGCAGGCGCCTGCCGACGTGCACGTGTCCCCGGTGGTGCACGCGTTTCCGTCGTCGCACGGGCTGCCGGTGTTCGCGGAGTGCACGCACGAGGTGCCGTTGAACGTGTCGGTCGTGCAGGGGTTGGAGTCGTCACAGGTGGTGATGACGCACGTGCAGGGGTCCCACGTACCACCCACGCAGATCTTCTGCGCCTTGAGGCAGCCGGTCAGCGTGCAGGACTGCACCGCGCCGTCCGTGCACGTGAGGATCATCGGCGCGACGGTCGCCGCCTCGGAGAGCACCGCGACCGCGTCTGGAAGTCGAGCCGACAGGAGCAGCGACACCTGGACTGCCACCGCGAGGATCATTCGCGTTCCCCCTCTGGACTCGTCACGTCGGTCACGCGGTCAACGCCGCACCGTCACGCCCGTGCAGCCGCGCCGGGCGCCCGCTTCCACGCACACGCTGGTCTTCCCGGCCGCCTGGGCGACGAAGGTCGCGGCGCCGGACTGGAACAGGATGGAGCCCGCCGAGGCGTTCCACCGCTGCGCGCCGGCCGCCTCCGGCGCGGCGAAGGTCACGATCTCGCCGACGCGCAGGGTCGGAGCCTGCGGGCGGATGGCCAGACCGCGCCCGCGGCGCTGCGAGACGACCACCTTGGCGCTGGCGACTCGGCCTCCGTACCGCGCCGTCACCACCGCCGTCCCCTCCCGCCCCTTGGTCTCGACGCGCCCGGCGATGACCAGGGCGACGTCGGGCGCCGTCGTGGCCCACTCGGCGGCGGCGGGATCGAGCCTGTTTCTGGTGCCGGGCTCCCGGAGCTCGAGCTGGACCTCGTCGCCGGGCTCGAGCGGCACCACGTCAGGGGAGATGGCCAGCCCGGCCACCGGGCGGACGTCCACCTCAAGCTTTTGGGCCGGGTCGCTGGCGGCCCGGATCTGCGCCCGCCCCTCGCGCCGCGCCAGGAGACGGCCATCCGGGGTGACCTCGACCACGTCGGGCGAATCGCTCGCCATCGTCACTGGCGAGGGCGTGCTCCCGACCGTGACCGGAGCCGCGACCTCGGCTCCAAGTCGATCGATGACGAGGCGCGACTGCGCGAACACCACAAAGGGGGGCTCGTCGATCGGGGCCTGTTCAGCTCCACCGCGACCTGTGGGCGCGCGGTCCCGGCAGCCTATAACTGTTGCGATTCCCAAGATATAGGCCGCAAGCCTCGGATGTTTCACGCGCCCTCCCCGCACGTGGATCTCGCGATCCGTCATGTTGGTGGACGAACGATCCCGCGGAGTGTGACTCGTTGTGTCGCAGGCCGAATGGGTGTACCCGATCGCGCGAAGCCCCAGACCTGCCGGGGAACCGCTACGCCCGCCAGTTGATCCCAGAGTCGGGCCCGGGCACGGTCAAGGTCACACCCGCCCGGCGCCCGTGCGGACTACTCCGGCTCGGTCGGAACCGCCGCCCTTGGTTGCCGTCGCCGCGGGCTCCGCGCCATCACGGCGCGATGAGCACCAGGCGCGGGAAGTAGGTGCGATACCGGCGGGCGTCCCGCGTCAGGAGCTGGTGGCCTGCCACGGCTGCGTGCGCTCCGATGTAGAAGTCCGGGAGCGGCGTGACGCGGCGCCCGCCGCGCCTCCGGTACGCGAGGAAGCTCTTCGCGGCCAGGAACGCGGCCTCGTACGGCAAGGGTTCGCGCCGGTAGAGCTCGGGCGGCAGGGCGTCCTCGAGCTCCTCGATGCGACCGAAGCCGACCGAGACCTCGGCGAACACGATCGGGTTGATGACGAGGACCGACTCGTCGGCGGCCCGCGCGAGCGCCTCGGCCGACCACGCCCCCCAGATCGGGTCGTTCGTGGCGACGTCGAGGATGACGTTGCTGTCGACGAGGACCGCCATCATCGAGGGCGGGTGAGCGCCATGATCTCGTCGGTGCTCATCTTGACGGTCGCCCTGGCCCGCAGCCGACCGACGGCCGCCGCGCCGCGCCCCGCTCGGCGAGGAGCCTTCGCGCGCCGGATCCGCACGCCCTTCGCGTCCAGCTCGAACTCGACCTCGGTGTCGGGGAGCAGCCCCGCCTTCTCGCGGATCTCCACCGGGATGGTCACCTGGCCCTTGCTCGTGATGCGCATGGAAGCCTCCTACTCTTACCTGTAAGGGTAATACCGTCACCCTCGCTCGGCAAAGCGCGGTACAGGGCTCCCGGGCTCCCGTCAGTCATCCAATGGCGCTGGCCGCCCACCGGCCGTCAGAGAGGATCACTCCGGCTCGGCCCGACCCGAGGCCTGCTCAGGAGCCGCCTCCGGTGCCGCGGTCTCCGGAGTTGCCGCCGCAGCCTCCAGCGCCGCCACGGGAGCCGGAGCAACCGCCTCCTCCGCCGCAGGCACCACGGCAGGAGCCCTCGCCGCCACCAGCTCCGCCACCGCCGCGTCGAGCTTCGGCCGCAGCGCCTCGATCTCCTCGCCGAGCGCCCGCCCCTCCGCCTTGTGCGCCGCCAGGTCGTCGGTGAGCGCCAGGCACCGCGCCAGGGCGTCGTCCCGCTCGCGCGTCGTCTGGGCCAGCATCGAGGCCAGCTCCTCGGCGTCAGAGCGGGCGCGGCTCACGTCGGCCCGCAGCTCGGTCTCGCGCAGCATGAGCGCCTGCCGCGCCGCCGAGAGCTCGGCCTGCAGCCGGTCCACCTCGCGCCGCGCCGCGCGCAGGAGCTCGTCGCGCGCCTCCACCTGCTCGGTCAGGTCGGCCAGCCGCTCGGCCGCCTCGCGCAGCCCGCGGTCGAGCCCCTCGACCTGCCCCTCCAGCGCCGCGACCCGGGCGCGCGCCTCGCGCCCCTCGCCCTCGAGCGCCGCGATCCGCTCCGCCGCGGCGGCCGCCTCGGCCTCCTGGCGCGCGATCCGGTCGTCGCGCGAGCGCAGCTCGCGCGCCTGCTCGGCCACGCGCCGCTCGGTGCCGGCCACCACCTCGATGAGCTCCTTCTCGTCCTTGAACTTCTCGAGGAGGAGCCCCTCGATCGACGCGCCGTGCTCCCGGTCCTTCTCGACCAGCTGCTCCTGCGCTTGGGCCAGCCGGCGGCCAAGCTCGTCGGCCTCGAGCCGGGCGCGCTGCACCTCCACGTCCTTGGCGTGGATCCGCTCGTCGACGCTCGCCACCTCGCGCTCGCGGATCTCCCAGATCTCGGAGAGCCGGGCGAGCTGCGCCTCGCGCCACTTCAGGTCCTCGCGCAGGAGCGTGAGCCGCCCCTCGGGCGTGGCCAGCAGATCGCGGCGCGGCGGCGGGCGGCGCCGCTCGGCCTCGGCGGCGAGCAGGTCGCGCCGGTCGGCCACCGACTGGAAGACGCGGTCGACGAAGAGCCGGTCCTCCTCGGCGAGCGCGTCGCGGCGCGGCCGGCGCGGCAGCGGGGGGGCCGGGCTGGCCGGCTCCTCGGGCGCGGGCGGCGGCGTGGGCGCAGGCGCGGGGGCCGCCTCGACCGGCTCCACGTCCTCGAGGATGGCGTCGTCGGCCAGCTCCACCGGCTCGGCCGCGGCGAGCAGCCGCCGCGCCATGGTGGTGAGCGCCATGGTGTCGAGCGGCATGGCCAGGTAGCCGCTCGCCGCCCACGGGGTGCGGGCGTGCTCGGCCAGCGAGGCCGGCGCCGTGTCGGAGCTGTAGACAATGAGCGGCAGCCGCGCGGTGGCCTTGTCGTGGCGCAGGTGGGCGCAGAGCGAGAAGCCGGAGAGGTCGGGCAGCTCGGCCCGCATCACCACCAGGTCGGGGCGGCGGGTGGCGATCTCGAGCTCCGCCTCGGCGGCGCTCACCGCCACGCCGGTGGCGTGCCCCTCCTCGCGGAAGAAGGAGGCGACCGAGAGGGCGAACGGCGCATCGGGCTCGACGATCAGGATCCGCTTCGGGGTCATGGAGGCCGCCGCATCCTACCGCAGGAGCCGGGCCACCCCCGCGTCGCGGCGTCCCCGGCGCGCGCGACACGGCGGAGGGCGCCCCCGCGCGCCGCCGCTGTACGGGCAGGTCGTGAAGGGTGGCAGGCTGCGCGCCGCCCGGGCAGGTGGCTGTACGCCGCGGAGACGGTGCCCCCTCATAACTACAGCCCCGGCGCGGACGGCAGCGGCCAACCGGCCGAAACCACTCGCGCGCCCGGCCCGGCGAAGGCGGCACGCAACTTGAAGTGAAGCCGGTCGAAGTCCCCTCCGGAGGCCGGTCAGAGATCTCGCATGGCGATGCTCCAGCCCCACCACTCGACCAGCGAGACCAACCTCCCGTGGTACGTCCAAGCCGGAGCGAGGCCGGAGCTCCGTCTCCCCCCACCTGCCAAGCGGCCGCGGCGACGGTCCACGGCGGGAGCGCAGCACCGGTAGCCGGCGCGAGAGCGCCGAGGCTGGAGAGGCCGATCCGGGCGACCGGGCGGCCTTTCGCTTTTCCCGGCGGCCCCTTCCCGCGCTAGACTCCGCGCCACGTATGGAAGGCCAGGGCCCACTCAGCGAAGACATGTTCCACTCGCTCCTGCAGCTGGCGGTGAAGCGCCAGGCGAGCGACGTCCACTTCGAGGTCGGCTACCCCCCGACGTACCGCGTCTTCGGGGAGCTGCTCGCGGCGAAGTACCCGCCGCTGTCGCACGCCGACACCGAGGCCATCGCCAACTTCGTGCTGCAGGCGCCGGGGTCCGGCTTCACCCCGCTCGACTTCCGCGAGGTGGACCGGAGCTACTCGCTCACCGGCGTCTCGCGGTTCCGCGCCAGCATCTTCAAGCAGCGCGGCACCTGGGGCGCGGTGATGCGGACCATCCCGTTCGCCATCCCCGAGTTCGACCCGCTCAACCTGCCGTCGGTGGTGCGCACCATCGCCGAGGCGCGGCGCGGGCTCATCTGCGTCACCGGCGCCACCGGCAACGGCAAGTCGACCACCATCGCCGCCATCATCAACCACATCATCCAGCAGGAGCGGCTGCACGTGGTGACGGTGGAGGATCCGATCGAGTTCCTCTTCCCGGGCGGCAAGGGGCTCGTCATCCAGCGCGAGGTCGGCTCCGACACGGCCAGCTACTCCGACGCGCTGCGGGCGGCGCTGCGCCAGGATCCGGACATCATCATGGTCGGCGAGCTGCGCGACCGCGAGTCGGCCGACATCTGCCTCAAGGCGGCCGAGACCGGCCACCTCGTCATCACCTCGCTCCACACCCCGGACGTGCCGCGGGCGGTGGGGCGGCTCGTCGGCCTCTTCCCGGCCGACGAACAGGACACGGTGCGGGGCCGCCTCGCCGACAACCTGCAGGCGGTCATCGCGCTGCGGCTGCTCATGCGGGCCGACGCCGCCGGGCTCATCCCGGCCGTCGAGGCGCTGCTCGCCACCTCCACGGTGCGCGAGCTCATCCGCAACGGCTCCAAGATCGACGAGCTGCGCACCTACATGGAGAACGCCGGGGCCGACCTCGGCATGCACAGCTTCGACCAGTTCCTCTACAAGCTGCACGAGCAGAAGCGCATCTCGCTCGACACCGCGCTCGGCAACGCCACCAACCGCGCCGATCTGGAGCGGCGCATCATGATGGAGACGGGGGGCCGCAGCGCGTGAGCCCTGCCGGCGCCACCCCGGTGGCGTCGCGTGTCCTCGTGGTCGGCTCGGACACCGACGTCTCCATCGCGCTCCACCTGCACCTCGAGCGGGCGGGCTACGCGCTCTACTGCCTGCCGAGCCCGGCGGAGCTGGAGCCGATCATGCGCGTGGTGGCGCCCCACGCCATCGTGCTCATGCTGCCGGCCGCGCCCGACGGCACCTGGGGCGGGGCGCTCACCGCCGCCGCCGGCGCCGCCCGGGTGGGCGTCCGCATCGCCATGGTCGGTCCGGCGCGCGAGGTGGTCGAGCCGCTGGCGGCCGTGGCCGGCGCCGAGCGCGCCCTCTCCCGCGCCGAGGTGCTGGCCCGGCCGATCGTGGTGATGGAGAAGCCGCTCGGCGGCCTCGCCGGCCAGCCCGCCGCCCCGCGCCCGGCGCCCCGCCCCGCCGGCCC
>DASTGK010000407.1:0-5750 GCA_035719085.1 Anaeromyxobacteraceae bacterium | reverse complement strand
CATCCACGCGATGCTCTCGGCGGCACGGTCGGCCGCGGCATGGAGCCCATGCGGCGTCAACTGCTCCAAGCCGGCCTTCATCAGCCTTCGCAACTCCTCGCTGGGCTTTGTCTTCATTCCACACTCCGTTCGTTCACAAGCTCTGGAAGGTGCGGCGGTCATCTCTCCGCGCGAGCACCGAAGGTACACCATGACCAACGCTCTGCCCCAACTTCAACGCGACCTCAACATCCGGTTCCCCGAGCGGAAGGACGTCATCGACGGCGCCCTCGCGGCCGTCCTCGCCGGCGAGCACGTCCTGCTCCTCGGCCCGCCCGGCACTGCGAAGTCCGCGCTCGCCCGCGCCATCGCGCAGGCGTTCGGCGGCATCTACTTCGAGCGGCTGCTCACGAAGTTCTCGACGCCCGAGGAACTCTTCGGCGCGATCTCCCTCAAGGCCCTGGAGCAGGACCGTTTCGCCCGCGTCGTCACCGGGATGCTCCCCGTGGCGGAGTTCGCGTTCGTGGACGAGATCTTCAAGGCGAACAGCGCGATCCTGAACTCGCTCCTCACGGTCGTGAACGAGCGGGTCTTCCACAACGGTGGACAGCCAACCCCCGTGCCGCTGGTGACGCTCTTCGGCGCCTCCAACGAGTTGCCGGAAGGCAAGGAGCTCGAGGCGCTCTTCGACCGCTTCCTGCTGCGGTTCGAGGTCGGGTACCTGCTCCGGCCCGGCAACCTGAAGCTCGTTCTCGCCGCGCCGGACCCGGTCGCAGCGTCCGTGATGACGATGAAGGAGATGCGCGCCGCGCAGGTCGAGGCGGCCAGGGTCACGGTCTCCGACGAGACCATCGACGCGCTCATCCAGATTCGGGACGCCTGCAAGGCCGAGGGGATCGTCGCGTCCGACCGCCGGTGGAAGAAGTCGCTGAAGCTCGCACAGGCGACGGCGTACATGGCCGGGGAAAAGAAGACCTCGCCCGAGGACCTCTCGATCCTCGTCGACTCGCTCTGGCGCGAGCCCAAGGAGCGGCCAAAGGTGGCCCGGCTCGTCGGAAAGCTCGCGGACCCTGTCGGCGCGCAGGCCGCCGAGATCCTCGACGCGGCCCGGGAGACCGCGGCTAAGGTCGCGGCTCTCGTCGCTGGCGACCGCAAGGCCTACATCGCGCAGGCCGCGCAGGCGCTGGAACAGTTCCAGGCCCAGCAGAAGAAGCTCGCCCAGCTCGCGAAGGGCGCCGGCCGGCGCGCGTCGGTGGTGATTCAGGACTCCATGGACGAGATAGTCGCCCTGCACACCGAGCTCGCCCGGAACGTCAGCGCCGGCCTCGGGCTCCGGAGCGCCCGGTCGTGAGGCGCATCATTGTGCTGCGCGCCACCTGATGAGCGCCTGAGTAGGCTCGGAATCACTTAGCACCGTCCTCCCGTTCCGGCTGACGCACCTGGCCCGGAAGGGAAGACGTCATGGGCAGGCAGAGCAGGACGAAGCGAGGCGGCTCCGGCGGCAGCGGGGCCGGTGGGGCAGGACGAGGCCCCGGGAACCCACGGGCCCACCCGGTGGAGCTGAGGCTCCGGGTCGTCCGCGAGATCGTGGACGAGGGCGTGCCGATCGCTGAGGTGGCGCGAGTCTTCGGCCTCGGCGTCACGACGATCGGCGACTGGGTGAGGCGCTACCGCGAGCGGGGCCTGGACGGCCTGGTGCCGGGGCCGCTCGTGCGGCCGGCAGTCCCCAAGGCGCCTGACCCGAGGCGCGAGGCGGTGACGGCGCTCAAGGAGGAGCACCCGGAGTTCGGGACGCGCCGGATCGCGGACGTGCTGCGGCGGTTCTCGGCGCTGGGGGTGGCCGAGAGCACGGTGCGGCGGATCCTCCACGAGGAGGGGCTGCTCGAGGCGCGCGAGCCGACACCGGCGCGCGAGCACCCCGAGCGGCGCTTCGAGCGGGCGCAGCCGAACGAGCTATGGCAGTCGGACATCTTCACGTTCCTCTTGCGACGGCACGAGCGGCTCTACCTGGCGGCGTTCATGGACGACCACTCGCGCTTCCTGGTGGGCCACGCCATCGCGCACCACCAGCGGTCGGGGCTGGTGCTGGAGGCGCTCGACCGCGGGATCGCCGCCTACGGGACGCCGCGGGAGATCCTGACCGACCAGGGGCGGCAGTACACGGCCTGGCGCGGGACGACGGAGTTCGAGGAGGAGCTGCGCCGCCAGGGGATCCGGCACGTGAAGAGCCGGCCGCAGCACCCGCAGACGCTCGGCAAGATCGAGCGGTTCTGGAAGACGCTCTGGGAGGAGCTGCTGTCGCGCACGGTGTTCGCCGACTTCGCGGACTGCGCGAGGCGGCTGGCGCTGTTCGTGGACGGCTACAACTTCCAGCGGCCGCACCAGGCGCTGGCGGGCCTGGTGCCGGCAGACCGCTTCTTCCGGAGCGCGCCGGAGGTGCGGGCGGCGGTGGAGCGGAGCGTGCAGGCGAACGCGCTGCGGCTCGCGAAGGAGCAGCCGCCGCTGAAGCCGTTCTACCTGGTGGGCCGGCTGGGCGACCGCGACCTCTCGATCGCCGCGGGCGCGGACGGGCTGTTGGTGAAGGTGGGGAGCGAGGCGCAGACGATCCGGATGCCGAAGGAGGACGACCATGAGCGAGGCGAAGCGTCGAAGCGAGTCGAAGGCCCCGCGGACGAGGAGGCGCCGTTCGCGGCCGGTGCCGAAGTGGATCCGGGAGCGGCAGGAGCTGGACGAGATGGCGAGGCGCCGCTGCCTGCTCATCCTGTCGGTCCTCTCCGGCGAGAAGCCGGTGTCGGACGCGATCGCGGAGAGCGGGCTGTCGCGGAACACCTACTACCAGCTGGAGGAGAAGGCGCTCGACGCGATGCTGTCGGCGCTCGGGCCGACGCCGCCGGGCCGGAAGCCGGACCGGAGCGCGGAGGTGGCGGCGCTGCAGGCGAAGGTAACGCAGCTGGAGGCGGCCAGGCGGCGCGCCGAGCGGCTCCTGCTGCTCACGCGGAAGATGGTGAGGCCGGGCCGGCTGACGCTCCCGGGCCGGGGTCGGCCGCGCTCGACGACGAGTGGCGCGACGCCTTCGAGCGGCTCGCCCCCGAGGAACCCGGCGGGCGCGAGCCCCTCGACCCCGACGCCGGCTGGCGCGGCCGGGCGCTGACCTGGGAGCGGAAACTGGCGGGGGCCGACGCCGGGAGCGACGCTGCCAGCGGGGAGGTGCTCGATGGCGAAGAAGACCTACGAGCCGGCGCCGGAGGTGCCACCGGAGCTGCGCGAGCGCTACGCGACGATGCTGGAGGTGCTCCAGGGGCGGATCACGGTGAGCGAGGGGGCGCGGCGCCTCGGGATGTCGCGGAACCACTTCCAGACGCTGATGCACCGCGGGCTGAAGAGCCTGCTCGGCGGGATCACGCCGGGCGAGCCGGGCCGGCCGGGGAAGCCGGCGCGGGAGGCGGAGCTGGAGCGGGAGAACGAGCGCCTGAGCCGGGAGGTGGAACGGCTCCGGGGACGGACCGAGATGATCGACCGGCTCCTGGGGGTGGCGAGCGGGGTGATCCGGGGGCGGGTGAGGTCCTCCCGGTCGAGGAAGCCGAGCGAGGAGGGCGGGGGGAGTGAGGGCGACGACCCCGACCCTGGCCTGGAGCTCGTGATGCGCGTCGAGGCGGAGCGTGAGCTGAGGAAGGCGGGGCTGCCGCCGGCGCTCTCGTGCGCCGTGGTGGGCGCGAGCCCGGCCACGCTGCGCCGGTGGCGACGGCGAGCCCGGGGCGCCGAGGCGCCGGCGTTGCCCCAAGGCGAGCCGCTCGCGCGCGAGTTGCGCGACGCCGTCGAAGCCCTGGTACGCGCGCTCCGCGGTCTCATCGGCGCCGAGGCGCTGCGGCACGCCGTGCCGGGCGTCTCCCGGCGCCAGGCGGCGCGGGTGAAGGCCGAGACGCTCGCCGAGCTGGAGCGCGAGCGCGTCGCTGCGGCCGAGCACGTCGTCGTGACCGCGCCCGGCGTCGTCCGCGGCTTCGACGCGATGCACGTCCCGACCGTGGACGGCGCCCGGTACGCGCTCATCGCCGCCGATGCGGCCGTGCCATTCCGCACGACCGCGGCCGCGGTGGAGCAGTACGACGCCCCGAGCGTGGCCCAGGTGCTCGAGCGGGACTTCGCGGAGCATGGCGCGCCGCTGGTGCTGCGGGCCGACCGGGCGAAGTGCCACACCGTGCCCGAGGTGCTCGAGGTGCTGCGCAACCACGGCGTCCTGCTCCTGCAGGGGCCGCCGCGCCACCCCGGCTACTACGGCCAGCTCGAGCGGCAGAACCGCGAGCACCGGGCGTGGCTCGCCCAGGCTGGACGGCTGACCGCCGGCGACCTGGAGCGGCTCTGCGACGAGATGCTGCTGGCGTTGAACTCAGCGTGGCCGCGGCGTACCATCACCTGGCGTACGAGTGAGGAGGCGTGGCTGGCGCGCCCCGTGGTGCAGCTGAACCGCGCCGCGCTGCGCGAGGAGGTGCAGGACCGAGCCGCCCGGATCCGGCGGCAAGCGGGCGGCTGCGGCGCCACCGCGGCCATGGCCGAGCGCTTCGCCATCGAGGCGGCGCTCACCAAGCGGGGCTTTCTGCGTCGGGAACCCGGAGGCTGGTGCTAAGTGAATTGCGCCGTCTCAACCGCTCAATTCAGCCGGCGCGGCACATACAAGCTCGCCGCGAGGGAGGCCGGGATGGGCGAGGTCGGGCTCCGGTTCCAGGTCATCACGAAGACCAAGATCCCGGCCGTCCAGGTCGCCGACCTCGAGCGCGACCACCGCGACGAGGAGGACTTCGTCAGGACCGCGGTCGGCGTCCTCCGGGCCATCGATGCGGGCGTCTCGTACCCGATCCGAGGGTGGGCCTGCCGCGGCTGCGCTTACGCGCACTCCTGCCAAGGCTCATTGTAGTGGACGCGATCACTGGGCCAGTGAGGTCCCAGATACGTTGGACGGCAGTGCGTCAGGAGGCACTTGCGGAGAACGAGGACGCCGGCGGAACCTCGGCGTTCCTCGCTCTCGCTCTTCGAGCCACGAAGGCGACCGCGCCAGCGTTATGATCGCCGAGTTCATGGTGAGCGCACGCGAGCGCGAGCAGCCGGAGCCTGCTTCAAGTCGTTCACGCACGAGGACGCCGAGATGGCTGAGATCACGGAACAGGAGATAGCGGGTGCGCTTAGCCGCTCGGGGTACCTGTTGGAAGCTCGGGTGGAAGAATTCCTCGTCAAGAGCGGGTACGGAGTCGATGCGAACATCGGGTACCCGGATCCAGTGGAGGGTAAAGTCCGAGAGCTTGACGCGCGCGCGATGAAGGGCTCCCTCATTCAGGGGCGGCACACAGTCTGGACTACCCTCCTGATCGAGTGCTCAAACAACCTCCAGCCGCTTGCGCTGATGGCCAAGAAGCCCCCGCATTCGATCTCCCCGACCGCAGTTCCTTGCTCAGGCATCCCTACGACAGTCGAGTCCGATCCTGTACAGCAGCGACTGCGGCTGGACGAGTTTCACCACTATTGGCAAGGTTCACTCGCCACGCAGTTCTGTTCGTTCCAGCGCAAGAAGGAGAAGGACGACTGGATGGCGAGCCATGACGAAGGTCAGTGGGCATCCATCAAGAAGCTCGGGGATACCCTGGCCTTTGACACGCATGAGCTTCAGCAGGCGTGGGAACCGCCCAGAAACGATGAGGCCGAACCGATCAATCTCACGCTCCACTATTGCGTCCTTGTGCTTCAGGGATCGCTTGTTGAAGTCGACGCCCGCCAAGCACGGC
>DASTGK010000406.1:0-5472 GCA_035719085.1 Anaeromyxobacteraceae bacterium | reverse complement strand
GCTCCGGGTCCCGCGCCCCGCCGAGATCAAGACCATCCTCGACGAGTACGTGGTGGGGCAGGAGCGGGCCAAGAAGACGCTCGCCGTCGCCGTCCACAACCACTACAAGCGGATCGAGAGCCGCGTCGCCATCGACGACGTCGAGCTGCAGAAGTCGAACATCCTCCTGCTCGGCCCGACCGGCTCGGGGAAGACGCTGCTGGCCCAGACGCTGGCCAAGATCCTGAACGTCCCCTTCACCATCGCCGACGCCACCACCCTCACCGAGGCGGGCTACGTCGGCGAGGACGTCGAGAACATCATCGTCAACCTGCTGCAGGCCGCCGACCACGACATCGAGCGGGCGCAGAAGGGGATCGTCTACATCGACGAGATCGACAAGATCGCCCGCAAGAGCGAGAACCCGTCGATCACCCGCGACGTCTCCGGCGAGGGGGTGCAGCAGGCGCTCCTCAAGATCATCGAGGGGACCGTCGCCAACGTGCCGCCCAAGGGCGGGCGCAAGCACCCGCAGCAGGAGTTCTTGCAGGTCGACACCACCAACATCCTCTTCATCTGCGGCGGCGCCTTCTGCGGCCTCGAGGCGATCGTGGAGCGGCGGGTGGGCGGCCGCAGCCTCGGCTTCGGCACCGACGTGACGAGCCGCACCGAGAAGAACATCGGCGAGCTGCTGGCGCTGGTCGAGCCGGACGACCTGCTCAAGTTCGGCATGATCCCCGAGTTCGTGGGGCGCCTGCCGGTGGTGACCAGCCTCGAGGAGCTCGACGAGGCGGCCCTCATCGACATCCTGACGAAGCCCAAGAACGCGCTGGTGAAGCAGTACCGGCGGCTGCTCGAGATGGACGGGGTGAACCTCAAGTTCACCGACGGCGCCCTGCGCGCCATCGCCCGTGCCGCCCAGAAGAACAAGGCCGGCGCCCGCGGCCTGCGCGCCATCCTCGAGCAGGCCATGCTCGACATCATGTACGACGTGCCGAGCCGGCGGAACGTGGCCGAGATCGTGATCTCCGAGGAGGTCATCGACAAGGGCGAGCCGCCGCTCGTGGTGATGCAGAAGGAGGCGGAGAGCGCCTAGCGCAGCCGGCGCCCCCGCGCTCCTCGCCCGCGCGCCGCCGGTCAGGCGGCGTGCACGTACCTGAACCAGACCAGCCGGTCGACGGCCGGGTCGCCCGTGGGCGCGTTCCAGCGCGGCGGCTCGACGCGCCAGCGCTCGCGCAGCCGGCCGGCGAGCCGCACCGCCTCGTCGAGCGAGGCCGCCCGCGCCGCCGCCTCGTCCGCCTCGGAGAGCCCTGGCTCCTCGACCGCCAGCCAGGGGGCGCGGCCGGCGGCCGCCTCGAGGAGCAGGTCGGCGTCGAGCGCCAGCGGCGCCGGATCGGGCGGCTCGCCCTCGAGGTGGCGCCACAGCCCGTCGCGCCAGCCGAGCCGGTAGAGCGGCACGAAGGCCTCGCCGTGGTCGGCCAGGATCTCGACGGCGCGCAGGAGGAACTCCACCTCGGCCTCGGTGGCGTACCAGGGCAGGCCGATGCGGACCCAGCCCGGCTTGAGCGCCAGCACGCCGGCGGCGATGGCGCGGCGGTGGTCGGCGCTGCGCTCCGGGCCGATGCCGAGCAGCCGGTGGCCGTAGGGGCCGGCGCAGGCGCAGCCGGCCCGGTTCTGGATGCCGAAGAGCTGGTCGAGCAGCGCCGAGGCGAGGTCGTGGTGCAGCCCCTCGACGTTGAAGGAGAGGATGGGGAGGCGCGGGCCGGGCGGTCCGTAGAGCCGGACGCGCGGGTGGCGGGCGAGCCGCGCCGCCGCCCGCTCACCGAGGGCCAGGTCGTGCGCCAGGATCCGCTCCGGCCCGGCCGCCTCCTTCACCTGGAAGGCGAGGGCGGCCCGCACGTCGCCGAGGATGTCGGGCGTGCCCCCCTCCTCGCGCTCCGCCAGGTGGGCGGTGTAGTCGACCGCCACCCGGTCGAAGGCGGCCACGTAGTCGACCGTGCCGCCGCCCGGCCGCTCGGGCACCCGGCTGCGGAAGAGGTCGCGGTGGGCCACGAGCACCCCCGAGCCCTCGCAGCCGCCGGCGAACTTGTGGGTCGAGACGAAGACGGCGTCGAGCCGCTCGGCCGGGTCGGCCGGGTGCATGTCGATGGGGACGTAGGGGCCGGCGGCGGCGTAGTCGGCGCAGGCCACGAAGCCGTGGGCGTGGAGCGTGCGGGCCACCGCCCGGACGTCGGTGAGGGCGCCGGTGACGTTGGAGCCGGCCGAGAAGGCGCCCACCTTGAGCGGCCGGCCGGCGTGGGCGCGCGCCTTGGCGTCGAGGTCGGCGAGGTCGAGCCGCCCGTCGGCGCCGAGCGCCACCTCCACCACCTCGGCCACCGACTCGAGCCAGGGGAGCTCGTTCGAGTGGTGCTCGTAGGGCGAGACCAGCACCACCGGCCGCTCGTCGGCGGGGAGGTGGCGCGACAGGCCGTAGCGCCGCTCCAGCGGTTCGGAGATGCGCAGGCCGAGCAGGCCGACGAGCTTGTTGACGGCGGCGGTGGCCCCGGAGCCGGTGAAGAGGACCACGTCCTCCGGCCCGGCCCCGACGGCGCGGGCCACGGCGCGGCGCGCCTCCTCGCGCAGCCGGCTCATGACGCGGCCGGTGGTGGAGATGGAGGTGTGGGTGTTGGCGTAGAGGGGCCGGATCGCGGCGACCGCCTCCTCGACGAAGGCGAGGGCCCGGCCGGTGGCCGTCTGGTCGGCGTAGGTGACGAGCCGCCGCCCGAAGGGCGTGGTCACGAAGGCGCGGCGGCCGATCTCGGCCCGCCGCAGGAGCGCCGCCACCTCGTCGAAATCCGCCATGTAACGCCTTCTACCCTCGCCGCCGGGGGGCGTCGAGGATCCCCGCCCGGGAGGCGCCGGGCCCCCGGCGCGGCCGCCCCACCCGCGTCCGGAACGGTGTTAGATCCATCCCTCGAGCCGCGGCCGGCGCGGCGAAGGAGATATCGTGCCGCTCTTCTCACGCGACGACGGCAAGCAGGCCAGGAAGCCGCGGAGCCTGCCGCTCCTGCCGCTCCGGGACATCATCGTCTTCCCGCACATGGTGGTGCCGCTCTTCGTGGGGCGGCAGAAGTCGATCGCCGCCCTCGAGGCGGCCATGGCGGCCGACAAGGCCATCCTGCTCTGCGCGCAGAAGAAGGCCAAGACCAACGACCCGGCGCCCGACGACATCTTCCCGGTCGGCACGGTCGGCACCATCATCCAGCTCCTGCGGCTCCCGGACGGCACGGTGAAGGTGCTGGTCGAGGGCAAGCTGCGCGCCCGCATCCGGGCCTTCGCCGACCACGACAAGCACCTGCTCGTCGAGGCCGACGAGATCGACGAGACCATCGACGAGGCCAAGCGGGTGGAGCTCGAGGCGCTGATGCGCTCGGTCCACTCCACGTTCGAGGCCTACGTCAAGCTCAACAAGCGCATCCCGCCGGAGATGCTGCAGTCGGTGGCGGCCATCGACGACCCGGGCCGGCTGGCCGACACCATCGTGGCCCACCTGTCGCTCAAGCTGAACGACAAGCAGTCGATCCTGGAGACCGAGTCGCCGGCGCGCCGCCTGGAGAAGCTCCACGAGCTGATGCAGGGCGAGATCGAGATCCTGCAGGTGGAGAAGAAGATCCGGACGCGCGTCAAGAAGCAGATGGAGAAGACGCAGAAGGAGTACTACCTCAACGAGCAGATGCAGGCGATCCAGAAGGAGCTCGGCGAGCGGGACGAGTTCAAGAACGAGATCCAGGAGCTCGAGGAGAAGATCAAGAACAAGAAGATGTCGAAGGAGGCCACCCTCAAGGCGCGCAAGGAGCTCAAGAAGCTGAAGATGATGAGCCCGATGAGCGCCGAGGCCACGGTCGTCCGCAACTACATCGACTGGATCCTCTCGCTCCCCTGGTACGAGTACACCGAGGACAAGCTCGAGATCGTGGAGGCCGAGAAGGTCCTCGACGAGGACCACTACGGCCTCAAGAAGGCCAAGGACCGCATCCTCGAGTACCTGGCGGTGCAGAAGCTGGTGGAGAAGGTGAAGGGGCCGATCCTCTGCTTCGTCGGCCCGCCGGGCGTCGGCAAGACGTCGCTGGCCCGCTCCATCGCCCGCGCCATGAACCGGCGCTTCGTGCGCATCTCGCTCGGCGGCGTGCGCGACGAGGCCGAGATCCGCGGCCACCGGCGCACCTACATCGGCGCGCTGCCCGGCAAGATCGTCCAGTCGCTCAAGAAGGCCGGCGCCGGCAACCCGGTCTTCCTGCTCGACGAGGTGGACAAGATGTCCACCGACTTCCGCGGCGACCCCTCGGCCGCGCTCCTCGAGGTGCTCGACCCGGAGCAGAACCACACCTTCGTCGACCACTACCTCGACCTCGACTACGACCTGTCGAAGGTGATGTTCATCTGCACGGCGAACACGCTCCACGGCATCCCCGCGCCCTTGCAGGACCGCCTGGAGATCATCCGCATCGCCGGCTACACCGACCTGGAGAAGCGCTCCATCGCCGAGCGCTACCTCATCCCCAAGCAGAAGGAGCAGAACGGGCTCGCCAACGTGCCGGTCGAGTTCCGCCGCTCGGCGCTCCGCTTCCTGGTCGACCGCTACACCAAGGAGTCGGGCGTCCGCTCCCTGGAGCGCGAGGTGGCGAGCGTCTTCCGCAAGCTGGCCAAGGACGTGCTGAAGAAGGGACCGGCCCAGGCGGAGAAGGGGTACGTGGTCGGCGAGAAGACGGTGCAGAAGCTGCTCGGCCCGCCCCGCTTCCGCCACGGCACCGCCGAGGCCGAGGACCAGGTGGGCCTGACCACCGGCCTCGCCTGGACCGAGCTCGGCGGCGAGCTGCTCACCGTCGAGGCGACGGTGATGCCGGGCAAGGGGAAGCTGACCATCACCGGCAAGCTGGGCGACGTGATGCAGGAGTCGGCCCAGGCGGCCATGAGCTACGTGCGCAGCCGCGCCGAGCCGCTGGGCCTGGAGAAGCGCTTCCTCGAGTCGGTGGACATCCACGTCCACGTGCCCGAGGGGGCCATCCCCAAGGACGGGCCGTCGGCCGGCATCACCATGGCCACCACGCTCGTCTCGGCCCTGTGCCGCATCCCGGTCCGCAAGGACGTGGCCATGACCGGCGAGATCACGCTGCGCGGGCGCGTGCTGCCCATCGGCGGGCTCAAGGAGAAGGTGCTGGCGGCCCACCGCGCCGGCATCACCCGCGTGCTCGTGCCGCGCGAGAACGAGAAGGACATCCAGGAGATCCCGCGGCGCGTCCGCGAGCGCATGGACCTCGTCCTCGTCGACACCGCCGACGAGGTGCTGCGCCACGCGCTGCGGCTGGAGCGGCCCGAGGAGTTCCTGCGCGGCCTCTCGCCGGCCCGCGCCGAGCCCGCGGCCGCGCCGCCGCCGCCAGCATAGCCAAAGTCTCTGCTCCCTCTCCCCCCTCGGGGGAGAGGACCGGGGTGAGGGGGCTGCCGGAGCCATCAGGC